>DAOUPR010000238.1 GCA_030626065.1 Clostridium sp.
AAACCATCAGATAAAGGGTATCGACTTTATGTTGATAAGTTAATAAAAATACCTGATTTAAGTATGGAAGACCAAGTTAGAATGAAATCAGAGATTGTTAATATTGCTCTTTATGAAGTTAATAGAGTGCTTAAGAATGCAACACAATTACTTTCAGAATTAACAAACATGACATGTGTTGTTAAAACACCTTCCGCAAGAACTAGCTATATTAAAGCTTTAAAATTAATACCCATAGATAATCATAGTATTTTGGTGATTATAGTCACTCAAAATGGGATGATAAATAATAATTTGATTAGATTAGACAGGAAAATTGAAGAAGATAAATTAGATAAGTTATCTAGCATGCTCAATAGTAGATTAAGAAATAAGACTATAGATGATATCAATTTGAAAGTTATTAATCAACTTAAGAAGGATCTTCAAGGATATGAAAATATTTTTGATGCTATAATAACGGCACTTTATGATGCTTTATCAAAAGAAGAAGGAAGAGATATTTTCTTTGAAGGTGCATCAAATATATTTAACTATCCAGAATATAAAGACGTAGGAAAAGCAAAACAATTTTTAGAGATGCTTGATGACAAATCGGAAATGACAAAATTACTGAATTTTAATAATAATTATTTAGAGGATTTCAAGAAAAGTGAAAAAAATGTATTGCATATAAAAGATAAAAATATTTTTGTGAAGATAGGAAGTGAAAATCTCACAGAAAATGCAAAAGACTATAGCTTAGTATGTGCTGAATATAGTTTGAAGGATAAGCCACTCGGAACAATAGGTGTTATTGGACCGACAAGAATGCAATATGAAAAAGTATTGTCTATAATGTCACAGTTTATAAAAGTTTTAGATAAAAACATTACAAGTATTTATTATGATGAAAATAATGAATAGTAAAATGAATAGCAAGAGGTGAAAAAATGTTGAATGAGGAAATTCATATTGAAAATGAAGAGAATGAGGATAAAGAATTTGAAGAGGTTTTAGATGAGGAAGAGATTGAAGTAGTCAATGAAAAAGAACAGGAAGAAAATGAAGAAGATTTACTAAAAGCAGAATTAGAAGGATTAAGAGGAGAAAAAAAAGTGTTTACAGGTAAAAATAAGAAGTTATCTAATGAGTTAGATGCTTTGAAAGATAGATTGTTACGTATAACTGCAGAGTATGAGAATTATAGAAAAAGAACTGATAAAGAAAAGAAAACTATATATACTGATGCATGTGCAGATGTACTTAAAAACATTCTTCCAGTTCTTGATAATCTAGAAAGAGCCTTAGAAGCAGACGGTTCTACAGAAGATTTGAAAACTGGTATACAAAAAACAATAAATCAATTTACAGATTCACTTGAAAAACTTGATGTTGAAGAAGTTGGAACTGATGAAGGATTCGATCCTAATATGCATAATGCAATAATGCATATAGAAGATAGCGCTTATGGCAACAATGAAATAGTAGAAGTATTCCAAAAGGGTTTTAAAAGAGGAGATAAAGTATTAAGATATTCATTGGTTAAAGTAGCAAACTAAAAAAAGTAAATAATAAAATAATATAAAAAATATTAAGGTGTAAATTTAGGAGGTAAATTAAATGGGAAAAATAATAGGTATCGATTTAGGTACAACAAATTCATGTGTATCAGTTATGGAAGGTGGTAACCCAACAGTTATCGCAAATGCAGAAGGAGCAAGAACAACACCTTCAGTTGTTGCATTCAAAGATGGTGGAGAAAGATTAGTAGGTCAAGTAGCAAAAAGACAAGCAATTACAAATCCTGATAAAACAATAATGTCAATTAAAAGACATATGGGTACTGATTATAGAGTGAGTGTTGATGATAAAAAGTTTTCACCAGAGGAAATTTCAGCAATGATTTTACAAAAATTAAAAGCTGATGCAGAAGCATATTTAGGAGAAACAGTAACAGAGGCTGTAATCACAGTTCCAGCTTATTTTAATGATAGTGAAAGACAAGCAACAAAAAATGCTGGTAAAATTGCAGGACTTGAAGTTTTAAGAATTATAAACGAGCCAACAGCAGCATCACTTTCATATGGTCTTGATAAGACTGATGATAGTCACACAATATTAGTTTATGACCTTGGTGGTGGTACATTTGACGTATCTATATTAGAATTAGGAGATGGAGTATTTGAAGTTAAATCTACAAATGGTAACACTCACTTAGGTGGAGATGACTTTGACCAAAAATTAATTGATTATATGGCTGATACTTTCAAAGCTGAAAATGGAATTGATTTAAGAAATGATAAAATGGCTCTTCAAAGATTAAAAGAAGCTGCTGAAAAAGCTAAAATAGAATTATCATCAGCTGTAAGTACAAATGTTAACTTACCATTTATAACTGCTGACCAAACAGGTCCTAAGCACATTGATTTAACAATTACTAGAGCTAAATTTGATGAATTAACTCATGACTTGGTTAATGATACAATTGAGCCAATGAAAAAAGCTTTAAAAGATTCAGGTTTAAGCATTAATGAAATAGATAAAGTTGTTTTAGTTGGTGGTTCTACTAGAATCCCTGCTATTCAAGATTCAGTTAAGAAATTTACTGGAAAAGAGCCTTCAAAAGGAGTTAATCCAGATGAATGTGTTGCTATGGGAGCAGCTATTCAAGCAGGTGTTCTTTCAGGAGACGTTAAAGATGTATTGTTACTAGACGTTACTCCATTAACACTTGGAATTGAAACTTTAGGTGGAGTTGCAACTCCATTAATAGAAAGAAACTCAACTATCCCAGCTAAGAAGAGTCAAATATTCTCTACAGCTGCTGATAGCCAAACTTCAGTTGAGATTCACATAGTTCAAGGTGAAAGAAAAATGGCTAATGGTAACAAAACATTAGGAAGATTTATTCTTTCAGATATCCCAGCAGCACCAAGAGGAGTTCCACAAATCGAAGTTGAATTTGATATAGATGCTAACGGTATCTTAAATGTATCAGCAAGAGATAAAGGAACAGGAAAAGAAGCTAAGATTACAATAACTGCTTCAACTAACCTTTCAGATAGTGAAATTGATGATGCTGTAAAAGAAGCAGAAAAGCATGCTGAGGAAGATGAAAAATTAAAAGAATCAATTGATGTTAAGAATAACGCTGATTCAACTTTATACCAAACTGAAAAAACATTAAAAGATCTTGGAGACAAAGTTGAAGATGGAGATAAAGCGCAAGTAGAAGAAAAAATGAACGCATTAAAAGCAGTAAAAGATGGAGAAGATATTGAAGCAATTAAAAAAGCAACAGAAGAGTTAACAGAAAGCTTCTATGCAATTTCTTCAAAAATATACCAACAAGAAGCAGCTCAAGGTGGAGCACCTAACCCAGAAGATATGGGCGGAGCACAAAGTCAAGCAGCATCAGATGATGATAATGTTGTAGATGCTGATTTTGAAGTAGAAGAGGATAAATAAAATACTCATTAAAGGGATGGGTTAAGCCCCATCCTTTTATTTAAGTGTTTGGAAAATTTATTCACTATTCACTTTTTATCTAATTGAGTTATAATATAGAATGTACGTATGTGAAAAAATACTAGGTGGTGGATATTTTCGGATGGCGAATAAAGATTATTACGAAACTCTTGGGGTTTCAAAAGATGCAAGTGAGGATGATTTAAAGAAAGCATTTAGAAAACTTGCTATGAAGTATCATCCTGATAGAAATAAGGATAATAAAGAGGCAGAGGCAAAATTCAAAGAAATCAATGAAGCATATCAAGTGTTATCAGACCCTGAAAAAAGGTCTCAGTATGATAGATTTGGAACTACTGATTTCAATGGATCACAGGGCTTTGATGGAGCTGGTTTTGGAGGATTTGAAGATATTTTTGAATCATTTTTTGGTGGCGGATTTTCTTCAGGTAGAAGAAATCAAAATGCACCTCAAAGAGGTTCGGATTTAGAATATACTCTAAATTTATCTTTTAAAGATGCAGTTTTTGGTGTGGAGAAGGAAATTTCTATTACTAAAAATGAAACTTGTGATGATTGTAAGGGTAGTGGTGCTAAGCCAGGTACAAGTGCAAAAACTTGTGATAAGTGTGGCGGTGCTGGACAGGTAAAAGTTAAGAGGAATACACCTCTTGGAAGTTTTGTTTCTACATCTACTTGTGATAAATGTGGTGGATCAGGTAAGACCATAGAAGAAAAATGTACTAAATGTCACGGTAAGGGAACAGTTAGAAAGAATAAAAAAATAAAAGTAAATATTCCAGCTGGTGTTGATAATGGCAATGTTCTTCCTCTAAGAGGACAAGGAGAACCAGGTAAAAATGGTGGACCAAACGGTGATCTTTATATTAACATAAGAGTTACTGCTGATAAGCAATTTAAAAGAAAAGGCTTTGATGTTCATATAGAAAGACATGTTAGTTTTGGTAGAGCTGTATTTGGTACCGAATTAAAAGTGCCTACTATTGATGGCGAAGTTAAATATAATGTCCCTGCAGGAACTCAGTCAGGTACTGTATTTAGATTGAAAAACAAAGGTATACAAAGAGTTAATAGTAGCGGTAGAGGCGATCAATATGTTAAGATTATCGTAGATATACCAAAAGAACTTGATGATAATCAAAAGGAAGCTCTAGTTGGATTTATGGAAGCTAGTGGAGAAAAATTAGAAGAGAATCATAAAAAATCATTTATGGATAAAATTAAAGGTCAATTTAAATAGCTTGTTTCTATCTTAGAAACAAGTTTTTTTTGTTTTTTGTTGCTGTGAAAAAGTTTTTGAATTATAATGAGTTGATAAAACTATTGTGGAGGCACATTTAAAGATGAATAAAGAGTGGATAGAAGTAGAAATTATAACTCAAGAACAAAATGTAGAGCCTATAGAGGCTGTTTTATATAGTGTAGGGGTAAGCGGTGTATCTATTGAAAATCCTTCGGATTTAGAGTTCGTTAAAGGAAATTCTAAAACTAGTGAATATTACCCTGAGCATCTTAATGTTATTAAAGATAAGG
>DAOUPR010000150.1 GCA_030626065.1 Clostridium sp.
AATAAAGTCGATATAAGTCGATATAAGTCGAATGACAACTATTAGAGTATAACAAAGGGTGTAAGGGCAGTCAATATAATTATAAGTATTCAAAAGAGTCGGTTTATTTAGAAAACAATAATTATATTCATTTATTGACAATACAAATGGAGTATTAAGGAAAAAAATACATGCTTACGGTAGATACGATATGATTATAAATATTTTGGAATATGAAGAAAATTGAACAAGATTGAATGTAGTAGAAGGTAAATAATAGAATTGTAAACCGAAAATAAAACAAAGGTTGACGATGATGCTGTTTGTAGTTTACAATAAAGGAAAGCAAAGAGTCTTTATGATAAAACTTTATGTATATTGTTATTTATAAGATAAAAGTTTTACTTTGACAATAGTGTGAAGTGTGTAATATGAAGAGTGAAGTTAAGGATGATTTTGTTACACAAAATCGACTATTTAATCTAAAGTTTTTCTGATCAAAGGGAAGAAAATCATCCGTTATTTCACACTTCACTCTGCACACTTCACACTATAATTAATAAAAAGGAGAATTATTTATGACAAGAACAAATACAAGAAATATGATACTTATTGCATTATTTACTGCACTTACAGCTATTAGTGCGTTTATTAGAATTCCTATTGGACCAGTACCTTTTACTCTTCAAATAATGTTTTGTACTTTTGCAGGAGTTCTTTTAGGAGCAAAGAATGGAATGATTTCGCAATTATTATATATACTAATTGGACTTATAGGCTTTCCTATATTTACTAATGGTGGGGGGGTTACTTATGTATTTCAACCTACTTTTGGTTATTTAATAGGATTCGTTTTATGTGCTTTTGTAATTGGTAAGATAACAGAATACATTAAAGAAATAAATTTTGTGAAAATGTTTTTAGCAGTACTTTGTGGATTAATGATAGATTATGTAGTAGGTGTTACTTATTTGTATTTAGTACTTAATTTATACTTGGGTAAGTCTGTGAGTATTCTGGCTGCTATTAATATTGGTTTCACTCCTTTTATTATTCCAGATTTAATAAAGTGTGTGATAGTTGCAGGAGTTACAGTTGCTGTATTACCTGTATTAAGAAAGAATGGATATGCATTGAAACTAAGGTATTCCAATAGATAATATGAGAAAATATAAAAAAATATTCTATATCCCAAGTTGTGTATGCTATACATAACTTGGGATATTTTTATACAGGAATTTGTCGTTTTTTAGACTTTAGTATAATGAATTATAGTTATAAAAGGTATATAATAACAATATATAAAATTTTATTGGGCACAAAGGAGAAAAATGAACGCTAAAATTTATATTATGTTACTTGCAGTATCATTTGGTATTACATTTATATTAGGGTTATATGCAATTTTAAAGAAAAGAGAGGCTAAGTTTGCAAAAGCATTTTTTTATAATGCATTATTGCTTAGTTTATGGTCTTTTGCTAATATGATGGAACTTATATCTAAGGAACTTAGTATTAAATTAGTTTGGGCCAATGTACAATATGTTTCATATTGTTTTATACCTTGGAGTCTTCTATATTTTAGTCTTAAAATAACAGGATATGATGAATGGTTCAAAAAGAAAAAATTATATTATTTTATGATTTTATCTTGTCTTTCTTTAATATTTATTTTAACAGATCAAGTTCATGGACTTTTTAGAACAAATTTAAGTTTAGTATATAACGGGTATTTCACAGTTATTAAAAAAGATTTTAGTTCTTATATTTTTGTTCAACTTGGGTTGTGTTATATAATCAGTATGGCATCACTTTTAACGTTAGCTGTTTGCATTGTAAAACAAAAAGGAATAATGAAAAAGAGAGCAATTATATTGATTATTAGTCAATCAATAGTGCTATTACCTAATGCTTTATATGGATTTAAAATAGGTGTGTTTAGTAGTTTTGATACAACACCTGTATATTTTGGGATTGTAGGGCTTATTAATGCATGGTCGATTTTTAGGTATGGGCTTCTTGATATTACATTTGTTGCAAGGAATGAAATTGTAAAAAATATGGACATAGCATATCTTGTTGTAGATAATCAAAACAAAATAGTAGATATGAACATTAAATGCAGGACTATTTTTGGTTTAAGCAATAAATACCTAGGTTGTTCTGCTACGACTGTATTTTTCGAAAATAAAGGGATGACAGAGTTATTATTAAATGATACAACATTAGCTGAAATAGAGATTGGATTTAGAATTTATGAGTTTAGAATTATAGATATTAATGAATATAAATATACAGAAAGTTATAAGTTAATAACGGCTTATGACATAACGGATAAAAAGATGAACCAAAAGATTATTGCAGAGAAAAACAGACAATTAGCTATTGCTAATGAAAGAAAAGTTATTGCAAGGGATATTCATGATAATTTAGGACAACTTATGGCCTTCGTTGCAATGCAATCTCAGGGAATAAAACAAGAAATGATTAATGCTGAAATTGATTTTGATATTAATAAAATTGATAAGATTATAATAGCATCTCAAGATGCGCATAAAGAGATAAGAAGGCTTATAAAAGTTATTAAAGAACAAGGTAAACTTGAAAATGATTTTAAAGAGGAAATATATGAAGAAATAAAGAATTTTGAAGTAAAAACTATTGTTAAGCCCAAACTATTAATTGATGGTGATTTTAATAATGTTTCAGAAGAGAGAAAAAGAAATATTAAGTATATTATAAAAGAAGCTTTAACTAATGTTATAAAGCATGCAAAAGCAAGTAATGTTTGGATAAGTATTTTGAAAAAAGAGGATGATATAAAGATTAGTATCCAGGATGATGGAATAGGAATGAAATCTAAAGATAAACAGATTAATGGAGAGCATTACGGATTAAAGTTTATGGAATCTAGGGTAAAAGAAATGAGTGGGAAGATAAGTTTTTATTCAGAGAACAAAGGTTTTAAAATAGAAATTGAAATAAAGGGGCAGAAAAATGAATGCTAAACACTTAGATATAAATGTTATGCTAATTGATGATCATACTTTATTTATAGAAGGTTTGAAATATATGCTTGAAATAAATGGTATAAATATAGTTGGTTATTTTAATAATGGATTAGAAGCGATAAAACACATAAATGAATTGACAACGGATATTATTTTAATGGATATTTTTATGGAGGGAATTGATGGTATTGAGACATTAAAGAAAATCAAAGAAATAAGGCGTGAAGTAAAAGTTATTATGCTAACTACAAGTGAAGATGAAAAAAATATTTATAAGGCAATAAAATTTGGTGCATCAGGCTATTTTTTAAAAAGCTCAAATTCTGATGAAATAATAGATGCCATAAAGATAATAGCCCTGGGAAATGAGACATTTATAGAAAATGAAATAACAAAAGAAATTTACCGTGATTATTTAAAGGGTAAAAATAGTAAGCTTGCAAGAAAATATGACAACAAGCTTAGTAGACAGCAAATTGAAATCTTACGGTATATTATTAAAGGATACAATTATAGTGAGATAGGAAAGATGCTAAATATTACAGAGGGTACAGTAAAATATCATGTAGCTAGGTCAATTGATATTTTACAAGTTAAAAATAGGACACAAGCTGTTTCTTATGCTGTTAAGCTAGGATATATAGCTGAAGAATGAAGAACGATAGATAAAATAAAAAGACGCCTTTTATGGCGTCTTTTCTCATCTATAATTAAGAAATATTTTCTTCAATTTTATCTATTATATCATCAGGATATCCAATCATTTTTAATATTCTAACGGCATTTCTAGTAGGGGATATACCTTCCTTAATCCAATAATCAAAGGAGAGCTTATTACCCTCAACATGTTCTCTAAAGTAGTAGTTTTGGTAGCATGATACAAGCTTTATTAATTCTAAATCGTGTGTGGCTACTGCAACTAAGGAGTTGTGTTCATTTAAATAATTTAATACTTCAGTGGAAGCTTTAATGATTATTAAAATAGCTTCACCTTCACCTAAATAATAGCTTTTGCCTGCTACCACACTATCTTCTGGTTCAATGGATGTAACAATATTGAAAAATGAAGCGTTGTAAGATTTCGCAAGTGGGGTATAAATTGTTTGAGCAAAAATGGCATTGATGGCTAGAGACCTTAAGAAATTTGTTTTTAAATTCTTTTATTACTTTATCACGATTTATTAACGAATTTTCCTCAAACTTAGGTGTTCTTAGAGTGTAATGAGAATATGCTCCCCAGCAGTAGAGTAGGTTCTATCGAGTTTTTGAAAATATTATCGAAGTCGATATCTTTAAAAGTCTGATCATCTACAGAATATTTGGGCTTGTAATGCTCTACTAAGTTTTTAAAAAATTCTTTTGTTTTAGTTGTATTTCGTTTCTTTTTAATCTCAAAGCCCCAGTCATTTCTGAGTTCTTTTAGTTTTTTCTTCTTAAACATAGTAGTCTCCCATATATTTTTTATCGGGTGAATTTTTAATCACATAGTATTCTATTGCAGACATTGCTTCAGAGGAGATTACATGTTCAATTCTGCAAGCATCTTTTTCAGCAATTTGTGTGCTTAGGTTTAAGCTCAACTTTAAGAATTCTGTTATATAAACATGTTTATTTTTAATATCTTTAGCTATTTTAATACCTTCTTCAGTAAGTGTAATACTTCCATAACGTTCTTGAGAAATTAGATTTTCTTTTTTTAACAAATTGATAGCTCGACTTACACTTGGTTTAGAATAACCTAATGCTTTAGCTACATCAATTGAACGAACAGTAGCGTTATTCTTATAAATATCATATATAACTTCTAAATACATTTCTTTTGATTCACTTGGTTTCATATATTATCAAACACTCCTTACATTTCTACGTTTTACCAATAATTAATAATATACCATAAATTTGCATAAAACAAAAACCTTTTCAGTCGATTAGAAAAGGTTTTTGCAAAGAACTGTTTACAAAGTTGTCTAATAAGTTAGGTTAGTTTAAATAATAATGAACAACATTTAAATGAATGTGCAATGTGCAATTACGGATGATTTTGCTACGAAAAATCTTTGGAATTATTAAATTAAAGATTCTCTACGATAGGAGAGAATCATCCACAATTGCACATTGCACGTTATCTTTTAAAAAAATCATATTATTTATCAGTATCTGAAGAGTTAGGATTGACACTCTGAGCTTTATTACATGAATTTTTCATGCTACATCCAGAACACCCAACACATTTCACTCCATTTTTTTTATCTTTTACAATCTTAATTATTGCCAAAGTTATAATAATGGCAATTACACCTATAATAATAAAATCTACTATTTTCATTTTAAGCTACCTGCCTTTCTGATGATTTAACCTTTGCGTTACTGCCTTTTATCATCATGAAGACTACAATTGATATTATAACTGCTACTGCAATTAGTCCGCCTATAAAGCCTGAACCTAAAGTTCCAGTTGTAATTAATGTACCTATTTGATAGACAAAGAAAGATAATACATAACCCATACCTATTTGAAATCCGATAGCGCCCCATAACCATTTAGATGATTCTAATTCGGCACGCATAGCACCGATAGCGGCAAAACAAGGAGGCGTAAACAAATTGAATACTAAGAATGAAAGTCCAGCGACAGCAGTTATGTTAAATACAGAAGCAACATCTGTACCACCACCAACTAGAGCTAAATTATCAACATCTATAAAGTTAGTTATAGAAAAACATACTGCAAGTGTTCCAACGACATTTTCTTTAGCTATAAATCCAGTTAAGGAAGCTGCTGCAAATTGCCATAAACCAAAGCCAAGTGGAACAAGTAATATTGCTACTGGTGAAGCTATACTGGCTAGGATACTTTCATTAGCAACTTCTGCAACTTCAAAATGCCATGTGAAGTTTTGTAATAAATGAATGATGGCATTGCAAATCAAGATAATTGTACCAGCTTTTATAATGAAAGCTTTACCTCTATCAACCATTGACATAGCTGCTCTTTTAATGCTTGGCCATTTATACTCAGGCAATTCCATAATAAAGTAAGATTTAGATTTATCACCTGTTATTTTACGAATAATTAATGCACTTATCATAATTATTATAATACCTAAAAAATACATTGCTGTTCCAACCCAACTGTTATCACTAAAGAATACACCAGAAAATAGAGCAATGATTGGTAATTTGGCACCACAAGGCATAAAAGGTGTAAGCATTGCAGTGGTTTTTCTTTGACGCTCGTTCTTAATGGTTCTTGTTGCCATAACACCAGGTACAGCACATCCAGTACCTATAACCATAGGGATAACTGACTTACCAGATAAACCTATTTGTTTGAAATATTTATTCATAACAACAGCTACACGAGCCATATAACCGCAATCTTCAAGTAGTGCTAGACAGAAGAATAATACCATTATTAGTGGCAAGAAGCCCACTAATGCACCAACACCGCCAATAATACCATCTAGGAGTAGACTAGCTAAAAAAGGATTGGCATTTTCAACGATTAATCCTTCAACAAAAGCATAAAATGTATCTATCCAGCTAACGAAAAAGTCTGCTAGCCAAGGACCGAGCCATGCTTGAGAAATTGAAAAGACAAGCCAAATAATAGCAATAAAAACAGGAATTCCAAGGACGGGATGAGCTAGTATTCTATCTACTTTATCTTGCTTTGTTTGCTTTGATGAACTGATTTTTCTTTTTTCAACTTCAGATAAAATAGTACTTACAAAGGAGAAGCGTTTTTTATCCATTGAAGTAAATTCTTCTTTTGTTGTAGCTTCCTTTGTTATACCAATCAGTGGAGCTATTTGTTTATGGGATGACTTACCCACTTTAATAACTTCATCAATTAGCTTAACTAGTCCATTGTTTGAGCCTTTTGTTGAAGTGGTTTCAATAACTGGACAATTAAGTAGAGAGCTTAATTTGTTAGTATCTATAGTATTTCCTTTTTTAGCTGTAAGGTCACTCTTATTAAGAGCAATAATAACAGGAATACCAAGTTCTAAAAGTTGTGTTGTGAAAAATAAGCTTCTGCTTAAATTTGTAGAATCCACAATATTTATAATAACGTCTGGATTTTCAGTCTTAATAAATTCTTTTGTTACACTTTCTTCGTTAGTATAAGGTGACATAGAGTATGCACCAGGTAAATCAACTGCAATTAAATCCTCCTTAGATGGATTTAATATATTTTTAACTCGTCCTTCTTTTTTATCTACAGTAACGCCAGCCCAGTTACCCACGTGTTCAATCTTACCCGTAATAGCGTTAAATAGTGTTGTTTTACCACTATTAGGGTTACCTGTTAATGCGATTTTCATAAATTTCCTCCTAAAAAAGTTGTTTAAGGCTAACTTTGCACGAAAAAAATAGTGCTCTTTATGAGCGTTTGAATATTTTAAACTAAAATAGCATTTGCTAAATTTTCATCAATGCTATATCGTGCATCTTTTATATTAATGATATAATTTGAAGCTAATTTAGAGATAATTGTTATTTCTTCACCAGGAT
>DAOUPR010000095.1 GCA_030626065.1 Clostridium sp.
TATAAAGAGAATATTACTTTGTTACCTAGTTTCCTATATAATCTTGGTAGAGTAACTTCTTATACAATCATTGGTGGCGTTATTGGTTGTATTGGTACTGTTCTAAGCTTAACTGGTCAAACAAGAGGTTATGTAACTATCTTTGTCAGCGCAATTATGATGTTAATGGCTGTAAAAATGTTAAAGCTTTTCCATATCAAGTTGCCGAAATTTAAACTACCAAAAGATTTTCAAAAATTATTACTTAAACTATCATCAAAGGGACCTTTCTTTGTAGGTTTTGCTAATGGCTTTATGCCATGCGGACCACTTCAGTCCATGCAGCTTTATGCTCTTGGAACCGGTAGCATTATAAGAGGTGCACTATCTATGTTCTATTTTAGTATAGGGACTTTCCCACTGATGTTTGGACTTGGATTTGTCAGCACACTGCTCAATTACAAATTTTCAAAAAATATTATGAAATATAGTGGTTTACTTATTTTTATTTTAAGTCTTACCATGTTCACAAGAGGTGCTGCTTTAGCTGGTATTATTTTACCATTTCAAAACAATGGAAATGTCGTTGAATCTCAAGTTATAGATGATGAACTTCAGGAGGTGGTCATACATTTAAGATCTAACAGCTATGAACCTGTTCGAGTAAAAAAGAATATCCCTGTTAGGTTTATTATTAACGCCAAACAAGAGGACTTAAATGGATGTAATAATCCTGTGACAATCCCTTTAATGAATCTAGAGAAGACATTAGCCCCAGGTGAAAATGAAATTATATTTACACCGAGCGAAACAGGCAGAATTGCCTATACCTGTTGGATGGGTATGATTACCAGTTATATTGAAGTTGTTGAAGACTTATAAAATGAATATAATAAGTGTTATACATTTTATAGTCAAGTTCATTCTGTTGAAATCATAAAGTGCAATCATCTGAAGAAACCTATTGTAGCACTTTTAAACCTAAAAAAGTATGAGATTATTAAATAAATGTAACTAAGTTTTTACAAGAGGTAAAGCATTTTAAAGTACAAATGGGTAGTATACATGGCGGAACTTACACTGTGAAGGGTTTTGGATGAGATAAATAAGATTAATCGTTAAGAATCACCATAAAAGAGCTATATATAAATTTGTGTAAAATAAATTTATATATAGCTTTGATATTTTAAAGAACTTGTACATTTACTACATCAACAGTGTTATATATTACACTTAACAGATATTATTAGTTGAGAATATAACCTGCTCCTTTTTAAGTTTTATATTTAACCATGGTACATAAATATTATACTTATATGCTATAATATTTATGTAATATGGTTAAATACTCTCATAGGAGGTATAGATTTGAATCATTAAGATTTTAATAGATTTTGTTGAGTAAGGGGACAAATTCTACTGCGTCAGTGGAAAAAATAATCCTATGTCATGTTTGCAAGGGAAGAACATAAGTTATAAAAACTATAACAGTGAAACATTTTGTTCTCAATAATCTTAAAGGAAAAATCGAAGAAGGTACTTATCATATATGTTTGGATGAGGAGTGTGACATGGTTTACTTCAATTTAGAGAAAGGTATAGAATTAAAGAAAGAGAAAATGAAAATACCTAATCCTTTGAGTAAGTGTTGTAGCCCAGCTATTGAAAGTACCATAGAAAAAGCATTAAACATAGAAAATGAGTTTAGTTACTGAGAGTAGGTATAAAATGAATACTATTTTGAAAAATAAGAATTTCATATTTATTGCAAGCAGTATATTAATAATTACAATAATTCATTACACAATAGTTGGAACGAAATTTGATGTTCATGATTTTTATAGAAGATTATACTATATACCGATAATTTGGGCAGCATTTAAATTTAGATTTAAAGGTGGAGTGATTGCAGCATATAGTGTATCAATCTTATATGCGCCTCACTTATTGCAATATTTTGGAGAGATTAACATTGAAGTTATAAATCAGTTTTTTGAAATTGGAATGTTTCTAATTGTTGGTACTATAACAGGATATTTAGTTGAGTCAGATTATAAAAAGAAAAATATGTTAGAAAATCAAATAAAAAAGCTTACAGAGCTAGAGAATTATACTCAATCAATATTAGATAGTATAACTAATGTGTTTATCGCTTTTGATAAAAATTTAAGGATTCAAGCTATTAATTCGGAAGGGGAAAAGATTTTTAATTTAGATAATAATCATGCGGATAAAGAATTAAGTTCTTTTTTTGTAGATTATGAATATGTTGAATCAATTCTTATGGATGTATTTAAGTATAACAAAAGAATATTAAATATTGAAACTAAGTGTATTTCTAAAGATGGTGTTATTGTTTATGTTAAATTTTTTGCATACCCAATGCGAAATAGTCTAAATAATATTAATGGAGTAGTAATTGTTCTTGAAGATATATCAAAAATTAGAAAATTGGAAAAACAAGTTAGAAGAGCAGAAAAGTTATCTGCTGCAGGAGAATTAGCTTCTGGTGTTGCTCACGAGATAAGAAATCCACTAGGAATTATCAAAACTATTACTCAAACAATTAATGAAGATATTGATTGTAAAGAAGTAAAAGAAGGGTTAAATATAGTAATCGAAGAAGTGGATAGAGCTAATGCTGTAATCAGAAGTCTATTGGATTTTGCTAAACCTAATGTATATAAGAGGAAAATGGATTATGTTGATAAGTTACTTAATGATATTCTTTTAATAACTAATAAATATGCTCAGAAGAACAATGTTGATATAAATTATGAATCTGAAAAAAGTATAAGATTATATATGGATTTGGAAACTTTAAAACAAGCATTTATTAATATTATATTTAATTCAGTACAGGCAATGCCTAATGGAGGAAATATAAAAATTCTGGTTTTTGATGAAGAGAATTGGGCTAAATTATCTTTTATAGATAATGGCATAGGAATTTGTAAAGAAAAAATAGAGAAGATATTTGAACCTTTTTATACGACAAAAGATACAGGAACAGGATTAGGATTAGCAATAACTCATAGGATAATTGAAGAACATAATGGATATATAGAAATATATAGTGAAGTTGGAAAAGGAACAAAGTTAGATGTTTATCTTCCGATGATTTCTATGGAAGGAGAAAATGATGAATAAAAAAATATTAATTGCTGATGATGAAAAGAACATGGTATGGGCAATGAAAAAGGCATTAAACAACGAACAATATATAATTATAACTGCCTATAATGGTGAGGAGGCAGTAGAAAAAGTTAAATCAGAGGAACCAAATCTTGTACTATTAGATCTAAGAATGCCGAAGAAAGATGGTATGATGGCTCTAAAAGAAATTAAAAAGATAAATCAAAACATACCAGTGATTATGATTACAGCTCATGGAACAATGGAATCAGCAATTGAAACTATGAAAATGGGTGCTTTAGATTATATTTCTAAACCTTTTGATGTAGAAGAATTAAAAGTCTATATTAGAAAAGCACTTGATATAGATAAAATGAATAAACAGATAGAGTATTTAACTGAACAATTGAAAAACAATACTGGAAAAGTGATAATAGGGGATAGTCCTAAAATGAAGGATATATTACAAATGGTAGATAGAGTAGCAAAAAGTAATGCAAGTATTTTGATTACTGGAGAGAGTGGAACTGGAAAAGAATTAATTGCAAATGCAGTTCATTATAGTAGTAATAGGAGTGGAAATCCATATATTAAAGTTAATTGTGGTGCTATTCCAGAAAATTTGATAGAAAGTGAACTTTTCGGTCATGAAAAAGGAGCCTTTACTGGTGATATCAATAAAAAACTGGGAAGGTTTGAGAGGGCTGATGGAGGGACAATATTTCTAGATGAAGTAGGAGAATTAAGTTTAGCTACTCAAGTGAAGCTTTTAAGAGTTGTACAGGAAAAAGAAATTGAAAGAGTTGGTGGATCAGAGGTTTTAAAAATTGATGTGCGAGTTTTAGCTGCTACCAATAGAGATTTAGAAAAAATGATTGAGAAAGGAACTTTTAGAGAAGATTTATATTATAGATTAAATGTAATCCCTTTAGAATTGCCTCCTTTGAGAGAAAGAAAAGATGATATACCATTTCTAGTCCAGTATTTTATAGCTAAATATTGTAAAGAAATGGGTAGGGAGTTAATTGAACTAAATGAAGAAGCAATGGATATTTTAATTCAGTATAAATGGAAAGGTAATATTAGAGAACTGGAAAATGTTATTGAAAGACTTGCGATTTTATCAAAAGGAAGATGTATAACGAAAGAAGATATTCCAAAAGATATGTATTTAAAAGAAGCAGAAAGTCAAGATTTTATACTTACTGACGATGGAATAAATTTAGAAGAAGTTGAAAAAAGTTTAATAAATCAAGCTTTAGTTAAAACAGATAATAATCGAACTAAAGCAGCTAGATTATTAAGTATAACAAGACATACACTTCTTTACAGAATGGAAAAATACAACATAAAATAAGTTAAATAAATTGATTTCTAAGAAATAATTTTTCTTAGAAATTTTTGTTTATGATAGTCATATTTATGCCATAATTTAAGTTCATAATAAAAGTAACAAATAGTTTAGGAGGTGTTAATATGATGATATTCGTATGGTTACTATTTGGAGTTCTAGTATATTATTTAGTAACAGGAAAAGGTACTAATGATATACTAGGAAGAAATAGTAAATCAGCAGAAGATATTTTACGTGAACGATTTGTAAAAGGTGAAATAAACGAAGAAACTTATAAAAAAATGATGCAAACTTTAAAATAATAGGAGGTAAAAAGATATGATGTGGAATAGAGGATTTTATGGAAATGGTTTTTGTTTTGGTTTTGGAACTTTGGGTATTTGGAACCGCTTAATAATAGGTGGAGTTGGACTTTTAATTATTGCTTTAGTTATATTTGCGTTGAATAAAAAGAAGTCATCCACTGATGATAAAGCTCTAAATTTACTTAATATTAAATATGCTCAAGGAGACATATCTGAAGAAGAATATTTGAATAGAAAAAAAGTTTTAAATAGAAAGTAGGTGTTTTTGTGAAAGTATTTACACGAATCATTGCAGGTATAGGCATTCTTCTAATTGCTACTGGAATCGTAGGAGTAGTAACAAAGAATAATGATGTTAGTAAAAATATTTATAATGATGTAAGAAGTATATCAAATATTAATAATAAAGTGTACATAAATGGAAATACTTATAGAGGAATGATGAGTGGAGGTTTTAGGAGTAACCGATATAACCAAGTTGATTATAATGGAGAGAAGCTTCTTCTTGAGAATTTAGAAGAAAATGTTGAACGCTATATTTCTCAATATAATACAAAACTTAAAATTAGTGATGTTTTTATATATGAAAATAGCGATTATTATTATTCTATTATTGAAGAAGAAACAGGCAAAGGAGCTATGGAGTTATTAGTTAATCAATACACAGGAGATGTTTATCCAGAATTCGGACCTAATATGATGTGGAACTTAAAATATGGTATGCATTATAGTGTGGGTAGAGGTATGAGGGGTAACAGAGGTATGATGAGTGGTAACTATAATTTTAATTATGGATACTATAATGATGACTATGATGAAAATAATGACATAACTAAAGAAGAAGCTTATACTATAGTTAGTGAATATGTTGGTAGAAGCTTAAAAAATGTAATAATTTCAAAAGATGCTCATGAATTCTATGGTTATTACACATTTTATCTTGAAGAGAATGGCGTTATAGTAGGTATACTGAGTATAAATGGATTTACAGGAGATATATGGTGTAATGATTGGAGTGGAGAATTATAGCAGATTTTGAACTGACATTAATTTAAGTTATTTCTAAATAGAATAATTTAATTAGAATATAAAGATGAATCATATGGAAATTTAATCTATATACATGAGGTGAATAGGATGAAATTTAATGTATTAGTAGTTGAGGACCAAAAAGACATAAGTAGTATAGTTATTAAATATCTTCAAAATGAAGGTTATAATTATACTTTAGCGCAAAATGGTTTTGAAGCTCTAGAAGCATTTAATAAAAAGTCCTATCACCTTATTTTGCTTGATATAATGATGCCTGGAATTGATGGATTTCAAGTATTAAGTGAAATAAGAAAAATATCAGATATACCTGTAATTATGTTAACTGCAAAACAAGATGAGGTGGATAGATTAAAAGGTTTTGACTTTGGAGCTGATGATTATGTTGTAAAACCTTTCAGTCCAAGAGAATTAATGCGTCGTATAGAAGTTATCTTTAGAAGATTATATAATGAAAATAGTGAAATAATATTACAAATTGAGGGATTAAAATTATATACAAAAAGTATGAGACTTTTCAGATATGATGATGAAATCACTATAACATCTACAGAATTTTATTTGTTACACACATTCATGAAAAATAAGGGAATGGTGTTAACAAGAGAACAGCTAATCAATTTATCATTTGGAAATGAATACGAGGGATTTTATCGTAATATTGATAGTTATATAAAAAGGTTAAGACAAAAGATAGAAGATAATCCGAAGAAACCTACTTTGCTTGTTACCAAATATGGAGCTGGGTATGTTTTTGGAGGTGAGAAAATTTGACAATAAGAAAATTATGGCTATATGTTATTATCCTAGTCGTAATTATATCTGTTGGAGTTAATGCTACTATTTTAACTTCGTTGACAGATAGGTACTTTAAGGATTACATGATAGAAAGCTATAATAACCATATAGATCAGATAGTTGAATATACAGAGAAAGCTTTGAGTGAAAAAGATATATCTTATAATAAAATGATGATAGAGTTAGAAACTCATTTAATTGACCCTATAATAAGAATTAGATTATATAGTTCAGATGGGGAATTACTTATTGATGTAGATGATGATAGTTATATGGGCGGCATGATGATGAATGGCAGAAAGATGAGAGGGATGATTAAATCCTTTCAGAATGAAATAGATCAATATACAATAAAGAATGGAAATGAAATTATTGGAATATTAAATATTACAAAGTATAGCTCTGCTGAAAACTCTTTTGTTGCCCGGATGTTTAAGTCATCACTATTGATGAACAGTATATTTTCAGCCATTGTTGCAATAATACTTTCAATTATAATTGGTTTTTTCGTAAGTAAAAAAATTAGTAGGGCATTAAAAGATACTGCAGATATGGCACAAGATATTCATTTTGATACTTGGGATAGACCTAAGGGAACTAATATTACAGAAATCAACACAATAAGAGAAAGTCTAGAATCATTAAATTCACGTCTTAAGCTAAAACAAAAAAGTAGAAAAGCTCACATTGATGAATTAGTACATCAAACAAGAACACCTCTAACTGTATTGAAGACTCATTTAGAGGCTATTGAAGATGGGATTGTTGAAATGAATGATGAAGAAATTAGCATTTGTCAAAGTCAGATAAATAATATTTCTTTAATTATTTCAAATATGAGTGGTATAATTGATGCGGCAAGTGATATAGATGAATTGAAGGTTGAATCATTTGAATTAAATCAACTGATAGAACAAATCACTTCTGGATTAATAGCACAATTTAGTAAAAAAAATATTACTCTAGAAGTAATCTCTAATCAAAAAATAGCTATGGAGACTGATAAATATAAATTTAGCCAAGCAATTTATAATATATTAATCAATTCTTATAAATACACTAATAATGGGGGAAGTGTAAAAGTTAGCTATCAAAAGGATAATCAAATGATAAAAATAGTTATTGAAGATACTGGCATAGGAATTGAGAAAAAGGATATAGAAAAGATTTTTCATGCTTATTATAGAAGTGACTCGGTTAAAGTTTCATCTGGTGAAGGTATTGGTTTATATATAGTTAAAAAGAATATAAATAGGATAAAAGGGAATATTTCTGTGAAATCTAAAATAAATGAAGGTAGTAGTTTTATAATTCAAGTTCCAATTAAACTAAGCATATAGAAATTTTCAATAGTAACCAGTAGATATTCTAAATCTACTATGTATTTATCATTAATTAATTAATTAATTCATATATATAGTGATTTAGTATTTCAATATTTTACTTTAAGCACTATTCTCATCATCCAACGAACTTCATTCAAACTTCATTGTCTAAAAGAACATTTCTATAGCTCTAGTAGTATTCCACTTTGACTACAGTCTTCTAGTATAAATCCTAAAATAATATTGTAGGAAGTTACCAATATTTTAATTCTTATGAATATTGATGGCTTTATTTGTAAAATTAAAAAAAAATAACAAAAGAAGAGATTGCAGAAATTTTGGAACTTATTAATGAAGAAAGCGTTGATTTAGAAGTAGAAGAAAATCAGTTAGATGGTCAAAATAAAGAAGAAACTGTACCAAATACTAATGCTTCAGGTGGCAATTTGTTTAAGGGATATTCTTTTGATACAAAAAAATTACGAAATATATTGTTCTTTGATCCAGAGCTAACAAATATGGAGGTATACTCTAGAGTAAATGATATAGAAATGGAACCAAATGGCTCTAATTTACCTTCGGTGTTAAATCATTTATGCAAAGAAGAAGAACAAAAAGAAAAAAATATTAGATATAATGAGGTCTTTGCTAGAAAATGAATTTTTAGATATTTTATTTGATAAAACATCTATTGGAGTTGTTTTGTTTAAAGTTGAAGAAAAAGTTGGAAAAAATAAATATTACATTGAAGATGAGAAATTAAGCTATGGTACTCTAAGGGCATTATCAATAGTAGCTGCATTACTTCAAGGCGAAGAAAGGTCTATGATTATTGAAGAAGTAAATTATTGAATTTAGTTCTTGACAAACTAAATATACAATTCTATAATAAAAGTAAACTTAGAGTATACTTTTGTTGGATTAATTATTTATTAAGGAGGAAATATGAAAAGTAGAATTGTAAAAAGGGTATTAATTGGTATTGTGGGTGTAGTAGCATTAGTATTAATTGTTTTGATGGTAATGGATGGTAGTTTTTTAACTAAAAAATATGATAGTTCTAGAGATGAATTTAATGAAGAAAAACATCAGATGACAAAAACTCAATTTAATTTAATAAAAGCAGGTATGTCAGCAGGTAGTAGTCATAATATGCAACCTTGGAAGGTAAAGGTAGAAAATGATAAGACATTTAATTTGTATATAGATCGAGAAAAAGATTTAAGTGTTATTGATAAAAATCATAATCAAGTACTGATTAGTCAAGGTGCTTTTATTGGTATGGTAAAAAAAGAAGCTGAAACATTAGGAGTAAAGGTTGATGTTGAATATTATGATATTAATATGGATGATACCCTACCTCTTGTAGCTTCAATTATAATTTCAAATGAGCAGGAAGATGGTGTTGATGGAGTGTCATCTGCCACTTATGAAGAATCAGATACAGTAACTGATAATATTGGAGCTGTTATAGAAAGTGAATTTGTAAAAAGTAATTTGAAATATACTTATTTAGAAGAAACGCAATTAGAGGATGTTCAATATTACTTAAGAGAAGGAACAAGAATTGAATCAAATGACAAAGAAGCCATGGAAGAATTGCTAAATGTCTTTAGATTTAGTAGATGGGATAAAAATAAATATCGATATGGATTGTCACTGAATACGATGAAACCAATGTTACAAATGATTATTGAACCAATTATGAAATATACATCAACAGCGGATAACTTTGGAAAATCTAGTATAGCAGCTTTTGAAGATCGCCTCTCAAAAGAAATTGGATATGTTTTGATACAAAAAGAAAATCCTTCGAATATGGATTTGATTGAGACTGGAGAGATATTAACTAGTCTTACAAAGGAAATAAAAGGATACACTGTAAGACCGGCAGCACAACTTATTCAAGAGCTTGATGGCATGAAAGAAATTAGCACTGAATTCCAAAATGTTTATGGACAAGAGGAAGAGGTGATTTTCATTATAGGTATTCAACCTAAACAAGATGGTTTTTATGAATCTATTAGGCATAAGGTTGAGGATATTGTTATAAAATAACACTAAGGTACAA
>DAOUPR010000246.1 GCA_030626065.1 Clostridium sp.
CCTTCTCTAAAATTTTTTCGAGAGCAAGGGGACGAGGTTGTTGCTTCCTTATTTCTAAATACACCTTTGTTCTATATTATTATTAAGAAATAGACTTTATATTACAATAAATCAACCCATCATATTTATATATATAATGGGCTGATAAATAATTAATTGTATGCTTTCATAATCTCCTTATCTTCTTTCATCAAGTGACCTGCTATGTCTTCCATCCTCATATTATTCCAATGACTTAATTTACTATGTGCCTCAAAATATTTTAATGGAATTGGGTGAGTACCGATAACTACTTTTAAGTTGTAATGATTCTCTATAAATTCTTTAAACTGTCTTATCCTTGGACATGGTGGATAGCCTACTACTAATCCTGTTGCAAGATGTATAACCTCTGCTCCGTTTTTCTTCATTTCTTCAGGAACATATTCAATATTACCCCCGGGACATCCTCCACAATAAGAATACCCTACTACCTTTATTTCTTCATCCTTAGGATAAATAGAAAATCCACCTACTCTCTCTTCAACTGCCCGCAAGCATTTTCCTCCCCCGCAAGACTGATAACGCCCACATATGATGATACCTATTTTTTTCATAATTCTCCCCCTTTATTTGTAAATACAGAATAATTTTATTTCTATCCCATATCATAGAAATCCTTCTTAACTCTAATTGTATTTTATATTTTAATTTTGTTAAATAATTCTTCCATCTCATTTCTCTACAGCTTTATTCAATATTTGAATAACTATACTTAATTAAATTAATAAATTCCTGATAACTTCTAATTAAACGTTTCAGCTATTTCTCAAGTAGTAAAACCTTCTGGTTTTACTTAATAATATTAATTATCATAGTTATTGCAGCTAGTAGATTTGTTACAGCGAAAATTTTTTTCAAGTTTTTAGGTTTACTTTTAATAGCATACTTACTTCCTATTAACCCTCCAATTACAGCAACAACAGTAAAAGGTATTGCTAATTGAGGATTAAAATCACCATTAATACTATGCCCTATAAATCCCATTAAAGCTGTAGCTGCAACCATCGCTGATGAAGTTCCAACTGCTATTTCCATAGGTATGCCACACAACATAACCATAAGCGGAATTTTGAAAGCTCCTCCTGAAATTCCAATAGCACCAGCAAAAAAACCAACTATAGCTGTAATGGGTAAAGTAAGCCATAGATTAACAGTATATTTATATTCTCCAAAAATTCTATTCCAGTAACCAAATTTATCATTTTGTTTTATAGGTTTTTCCTTTACTGAAATAAACATAAAAATTGATATTACTACTAGTAACATAGCAAACATTAATTTTAAAGTCGTACCCTCAATATTCCCAGCAAAGTACCCTCCAACAAAAGCCATAATATCTGTAGGTGGATCAATAATCAATGCTAGCTTCCAATCAACTTTTCTATGTTTATTGAAAACAATCATTGAAGTAATTGAAGTTACCATCATTATCAGTTGTGAAGTAGTAGCTGCATTATGCATTGAAATACCAGCTAATACCATTGCTAATACGTAGAAGTTGCCTCCACCTTTTCCTACCATTGACATTGAAATAGCTATAATCAATATTATAATACTCATTATTAGTACTGAAGTCATTTCACTCACCTGTTCCTAATCAGTACTATTAATATTGTCAAGATGTTTGAGCACATATCCAGGCTTAAAGAAACCTGCGATTTCACTAATACTATTTAATAAAATCTTCACATCATTATAACCCATTAATAGTAAATAAGCATAAACAATAGTTGACCTAGTAGTAGAAGAACAAAATACTACTACTGTTTTATCTTTTGGTATTTCATTGATTTTATCAGGGATTTCATTTGTAGGAATGTTTTTAGCAAATTCGAATTTTACACACTCATTTTCTTCTTTTGTTCTTACATCAAGAATAAATACTTTGTTTTGTTTTTTTAATTCCATCATTTTCTCAAAGGAAATTTTATGCTTCCCATTTCCAAAATAGTCTAAATCAAATCTTCTTAATAAATTGTCAAATTCTCTCATACTCTTGACTCCTCAACTAATCAATTTTTTCATTTTATTTGTCATAAATTTATCTATACTAAGTACCGCACCATTTGCAATAACAAAATTTTCTTCCCATTTTACCGCCCCTTAAGCAATTGAAATACTAAAATTTTACTTTAGCAAACATCACGTTATATGAAGTTCATATCTTAAACATAAATATTTGGTTCTTTGCGTTTTTGACTTCTGTTCAGTCTAAAAAAGCTTTTCAATAATATAGATCTCTTATACTCTAATGTTCTTGCTCCATTGGGACACTTTTTCACGCAAGACATACATCGGATGCATAATCTTTCATCTATTATTAATGTTTGCTTATTAATTGCTCTTACTGGACATAAATCAACACAGGCTTTACAATTATTACAATTATCATGATTTAGTTCAGGCTTTTCAATAAACTTTTTAGCACCATACTGAGGAAATGGTAAGATATCAATTATCCTAGAAAAAATAGTTTTACTCATATTCAACTCCAATTTTGGTATGTTTTCACTGTTGGCATATTTATTAAGTTTATTTATTATTTTTTCACTAAATTCTTTAGCTTTACTAAAATCATACTCATCAGGTCTTCCGTGACCAATTCTAAATTCTTTACTAGAATAAGAATGTTCTCCTACAAATGATGCAGCTCCAATTGTTTTTAAGCCTCTCTTTTCTAATAAATCTTTTAACTGTATGAGTGCTTTTCCTTCACCTACATTACCATATACAGAGACTAAAACAACTGGTTGATTAGTTCCCTTTAATCTTCTTAATATTGGTATTAAAAAATCAGGGACTCTCCCAGCATATACTGGAACTCCAATAATTAGTAATTCATTCTCATCCAACTCTATGCTAAAATTATCCCGAGCTTGTTGGGTGGTTAAATTTATGTATCTAGCTTTAAAAAGTTTTAACCACTGAGTTATAGATGAAACTATTTTTTCAGTTGTCCCAGTAGGTGAAAAATAAACTTGTGTCAACTTAGTTATTCTCATCCATATTCCCCCCCATCATAAACTGAATTACCTTTAGTTCTACTTTCCTATCCCAGTTATTTTGAAATTTATAATCATCTGATTCCTCATTAAATAATTGCTTGTAAATACATTGCCCGTTTTAAATAATTATTAATTCAATGAATAGTTATTTTTGTATTAATACATAATCATTTACTTTTACTCCTATATTATTAGCAATTACAGGACATTTTGCCTTGAGTAGAAAGAATATTCCTCTACCTTCATCAGATAATGTCTCATAATTTCCCTGTCCTTTACTTATAATAACATCAGCCTTATTGTATATTTGTTTAAATTCTTCACTACACTCATCTAATATTACTCCTGGAGCATCACAACCTGTAGATATAATTTTAGCTCCGTGATGTAGCTTTGATGCATAGGCTTCTTCAATAGTAGCATCATTAATAATGGGATTACTTCTTACTGCATAAACAATTTCACAATCTAATAATTCTTCAACTAAAACTCTGTCAAAAACTGTTTCTCCTGCATTATCTCCTATAATTAACAATCTCTTTCCCTTTTTAAGATCCTCTGTTAGCTTATCTATTTCACAAATTTTAAATTCCTTATTGAATTCTTCTGCAAAATTCTCTTTTACACTTTTTGTCCCATAAATTGCTGCATCCATAACATTCCCCACTGCAGAAATTTTCAAAGCCCAATACAATCTGTTACTTTGTTTATATAAAAAGTGCTTCATATCAGGGTAAAGCTTTTCAGCGGTTTCTATGCACATGTCCTTAAGTTTTTTATAAGGATCTTCAATTCCTATATGCTTTTTAACAATTTTGTGTATGTCTCTTCCTACTTCTGGAGCAGTTTTATATTGATCAATCTTTAAAATGATCTTTGTTGCCTCCAGCATTATTTCTTCATGTATTTTCTTATCTTCTGTATTATTTCTAGCAGCCTCAAGTACTTGTCTTAAGAAACAAGGGATGCAATCAAGCTGTAATTTCAATTTTATTCCCCCTCTATATGATCCTTTCAAGATAATTCAATAGTATCTCCTGCAAAAAATTTTAATAAGCAAAATTCAAAAATAGGTTGTCCACATTCCGCTTCTTATGTTTGATAATAATTAGTAAATTTGGAATATAACAACAGTTTTTGTCATATGCCAATTACTTTACAGTGTAAGTATATCTTTGTTGTGGGCATATGTCAATAATCTTAACAACATTTACATTACATTAATCTAAACATATACTACTATTAGTCAATAATAAGCATATGAAAATAATTAATATATTTCGAAACTCAGTCCTTTTTAACCTTTTAATCTACAGATATAAATATCGTTTCAATTTTAAAGATTAAAATACTAGAAGTATTTCCAATTTTTTTGCTCATAATAATAAAGATATCTGCTCATCCTGAATCTATTAGTATATGTCATTATAGTCTATAACATTTACATTTACATATACTTTAATCCAGATATGTGCTGATATCTCTTTGTTATATCAAATATTCTTCTTTCTTCTATAACCTATTGATTTTCTCTCATTTATCGGAATTTTAAAAGATTTATTTTAGAATAATCAATACTACCATTTTCATCTATTAATTCTTCTTTTGCATGAATATATTCCACTTTTCCTATAAACATTTCATGCGACCCAGTTTTAATCGAATCTACAACTGTACATTCAATATTTACAGGACAATCTAGAAGTATGGGTGCATTTACTTTTATCCCTTCTCCTTTTTCCATTCCTAATACTTGTAATTTATCATC
>DAOUPR010000032.1 GCA_030626065.1 Clostridium sp.
AAAATAAATGAGGTGTTTACATGGAAAAGTGCGCAGTGATTCTAGCAGCAGGTAAAGGTACAAGAATGAAGTCTGAACTGCCTAAGGTTGTGCATAAAGTTTGTGGTAAAGAAATGGTTAATCATGTTATTGATAATATTAAAAAAGCTAATATTGAAGATATAAATGTGATTATTGGAAATGAAGCAGAAAAAGTTAAAAAAGTTTCTGAAAATAGGGAAGTGACATATTCAGTACAGGATAAGCAACTAGGTACAGGGCATGCTGTTATGTGTGCTAAAGAATTTTTGAAAAACAAAGAAGGTTACGTTGCAATTTTTACAGGTGATGCGCCTTTAATACAAAAATCATCTATAGAGAAATTGATGAAGTTTGCAGAAGATGGAGAATTTGACGGTGTAGTACTTACTGCTTTACTTGAAAATCCATTTGGATATGGAAGAATAATTAGAGATGAGATAGGCGAAGTAAATAAAATAGTTGAACATAAAGATTGTAGTAAGGAAGAATTAAAAGTAAATGAGATTAATTCTGGTATGTACTGTTTTAAAATAAAGAGATTACTAGAAAGTCTTGATAAAATTTCTAATGATAATTCTCAGGGGGAATATTATCTTCCAGATGTAATTAAAATAATAAAATCAGAAAAAGGAAGTATAGGAGCTATTTCTATACCGTTTGATGAAATTATAGGTGTTAATTCCAGAGTTCAATTAGCTCAAGCAGAGAAAATTATGAGAGAAAGAATTAACGATATGCACATGGATAATGGTGTTACTATGATTGACCCTCAAAGCACTTATATTGATTCTGAGGTTATTATAGAGGGTGATGTTGTAGTTTATCCAGGAAATGTATTGCAAGGAGAAACTATAATAAAAGCAGGAACAATTTTGTATCCGAATTCGAGAATTGAAAATAGTGTTATAGGCAAAGATGTTACAATTCAATGCTCAGTAATATTAGATAGTTCTGTTGGAGATGATACTACTGTTGGCCCTTATGCTTATATAAGACCAGAATCTAAGATAGGAAATAAAGCTAGAATAGGTGATTTTGTAGAAATAAAAAAATCGACTATAGGTGATGGAACTAAAGTATCTCATTTAACATATATAGGAGATGCTGAAGTAGGCAGTAACTGTAATTTTGGTTGTGGAACTGTTGTAGTTAATTATGATGGTGTTAAAAAATCTAAAACTGTAATAAAAGATAATGTATTTATTGGATGTAATACCAATCTAGTAGCTCCGGTTGTAGTGGAAGAAAATAGCTATACAGCAGCAGGTTCAACTATTACTTCGAAAGTGCCTAAAGATGCACTTGCTATAGCAAGATCAAAACAGGTAAATAAAGAAGGTTGGGTATCTAGAAAAAGAAAAAAATGATTAAAGAAAAGAAAAAATGACTAAAGAAAAAATTAAAATCCATTAGGAGGTTTATTAATGATAAGTCACGGTAAGAATATTAAAATATTTTGTGGTAATGCAAGTAAAGAGCTTGCAGCTGATATTGCAGATATTATGGGAGTTAAGGTTGGTAAAGCAAGTGTAGGGAAGTTTAGTGACGGAGAAATATCTGTTGATATTGGAGAAACTGTTAGAGGGGATGATGTTTTTGTAGTTCAATCAACTAATTCTCCTGTAAATGACAATTTACTTGAACTTTTAATAATGATAGATGCTTTTAAAAGAGCATCAGCAGGAAGAATAACTGCTGTTATTCCATATTATGGTTATGCTAGACAAGATAGAAAGGCAAAAGCTAGAGATCCAATCACTGCTAAATTAGTTGCAGATTTAATATATACTGCTGGTGCAGATAGAGTTTTGACTATGGATTTGCATGCTGCTCAAATACAAGGATATTTTAATATTCCTGTTGACAATTTAGAGGGAGCACCTATACTTGCCAATTATTTTATAGAAAAAGGATTTCACAAGAGAGATGATATAGTAATTGTTTCACCAGACCTTGGATCTGTTGCGAGATCAAGAAAATTTGCAGATAGATTAAATTGTGAGATAGCTATTATTGATAAAAGAAGACCAAAAGCTAATGTTTGTGAAGTTATGAATATTATTGGTGATGTTAAAGATAAAACAGTTATATTACTAGATGATATGATTGATACTGCAGGAACGATAACAAATGGAGCAAATGCATTAGTTGAGTATGGAGCAAAAGAAGTGTTTGCATGTTGCAGTCATGCTGTTTTATCAGGACCAGCAATAGAAAGAATTCAAAATTCAGCTATTGAAAAACTAATAATGTTAGATACTATTGCTATTGATGAAGAAAAATTAATTGATAAATTTGAGTTTTTATCAATAGGAGCATTATTTGCTGAAGCAATAAGAAGAATCTATGATGATGAATCAGTAAGTAAACTTTTCATATAGAAAAATTATGGCAATTAGCAATTAGCAATTAGCAATTTGCAATTAAGGAGGATTTTGTTTCTCAAAATCTCCAAATTAATTAAATGATAAATAAATTTAAAACTATTGAAAAGAATTATTATATAAAAGCACAGTTTATCTGTGCTTTTAATAATTTTTTGTAACATTTTTCAAAACATCTTAGAATAATTGTAGATTAATGATAAAATGTGATAGAGTATAATTACATTTATAGAAAAGAGTAGTGTGAAGAGTGAAATGTGAAGAGTGAAATGTGAAGAGTGAAGTGTGAAGAGTGAAGTGTGAAGTTAAGGAAGATTTTGCTGCGCAAAATTTTTGAATTAATTAAGTAATTAAAGATTCTCGACCAAAGGGAGAGAATCATCCTTAATTGTGCATTGCACTCTATGTTTCGAAAAGAAAGAGGAGGTATAGTATGGAAGGTAATTTTGGAAAAGTATTAATAGTAGATGATGATGAAAATATTTGTGAAGTAATTAGAATGTATTTGGAGAACTCTGGATATGATACAAGAGTAGGTTATGATGGAAAAGAGGCTCAAGAGCTATTCTTAGAATATAAACCAGATCTTGTTTTATTAGATATTATGATTCCTTATATGGATGGTATAGACGTTTTAAAATGGATTAGAAAAGAATATGAAACTCCTGCTATTATGCTTACAGCAAAAGGAGAAACATTTGATAAAGTTTTGGCTCTTGAACTTGGAGCGGATGATTATATTGTTAAACCTTTTGAACCAAAAGAATTAATAGCTAGAGTTAAGGCGGTTTTAAGAAGATATAATAGTGAAGCAAATGATGAAGAAATATTAAAATTTGATGGTTTATCAATAGATATGAGTTCTTATGCGATATATTATAATTCAGAGGAAGTCAAAATGCCACCAAAGGAATTTGAATTGTTATACTTTTTGGCAAACAATAAGAATAGAGTTTTTACAAGAGAGAAACTTTTGAATGAAGTATGGGGATATGATTATCCCGGTGATTCAAGAACCGTAGACGTTCATATAAAAAGATTAAGAGAGAAAATTCAAGGCGGGTCAAATTGGGATATCCAAACAGTTTGGGGAGTAGGTTATAAATTTGAGGTGAAATAAATGAGAAAAAAAGGTCTTTTTACAAAGATGATGCTCACTTATACTTTGATTATTTCCTTTAGCTTTGTAATACTAGCAGCATTTTTGTCTCTTTGGTTTGAAAGTTACTATTTTAATGAAAGAAAAATAGAATTAGAAAATGAGGCTAAACAGTTAGGTAGTGCTGCTATGGAATATTACTATCAAAATTTAAGCACTGAAAGTCTTACAGATATGTTGAGACAAGTATCGAGATATTCTAATTCGGATATTTTTATTGTTGATAGTTATGGATATTTAGATGCTACATCTAACGATAAGTACGATAGTTTAATTGGAACTCAAATAATTACTGAGGATTTATCTGTTTTAAGATTGGGTAATAGTGTTGAAAAAAGAGAAGTATTTGATGATATTTTAAAAGAGCCTACACATACATATGAAGTTCCTGTATTTTATCAAGATTCTTTTAAAGGCGTAATTGTTATGAATACAGCAATTAGTCAGCTTAGAGAACCGTTACAAAAGGTATATGATATCATATGGATTTCAGCTGTGATTGCAATAATTTTTTCAAGCATAGTAATCTATTATTTTTCTCAACGGATAATTATTAATCCGTTGTATAAGATAAATAATGCGGCAAAAAGAATTTCTAGTGGTGAAGTTAACCAAAGAGTTAAAATCAATTCTAATGATGAAATTGGAGAGCTAGCTATAGCATTTAATACTATGGCAGATTCATTGCAACAAGTGGAAGAAAATAGAAGACAATTTATTTCTAATGTTTCGCATGAATTACGTTCGCCAATTACCTCAATTAAAGGTTTTATAAATGGAATATTAGATGGAATAATTCCAAAAGAGAAGGAAAACTATTATCTTACAATTGTTTATGAGGAAATTCAAAGACTTACTAGATTGATAAATGATCTTCTTGATTTATCAGCAATACAAGCGGGGAAATTAAAAATGAATATTAGTAAGACTAATTTGAATGAAGTTGTAGAAGTATCTATCCTTAAATTTGAACCAATAATAAAATCTAAGAGAATTGATATGAGTGTTATCTTAGAAGATGAATTATATGTATGGGCAGATAGAGATAAGCTAGTTCAAGTTCTTACGAATTTAGTTGATAATGCAATAAAATATGCTAGTGAAGATGGAAAAATTGAAGTTAAAACTAAGAGTAAAGGTTCTAAGGCGTATATATCTATATATAATGATGGACCGCAAATAGATGAAGAAGATATTAAACAGATATGGGATAGATTTTACAAATCTGATAAGTCAAGAACTTATAAGAATAGTTCAGGGTTAGGATTATCAATTGTAAGGAGTATTATATCTGGGCATGGAGAAGATATATGGGTAAAAAATCATAAGAATAATGGCGTAATATTTACATTTACCTTAAAGAAAAATTAATTAGTTTCTAATTACAAATAAAGTTTCATATTGGAAGTTTTATTTGTAATTAAAATATTAAACTTTGTTCATATATAGTTTAGATTTAAAAGCTATAATAAATGTATGGAGGTGGCCCGATGAATGACGATAAAGATAATGTAAAAGATGTCGCTTGGGAAGATGTTACCAACCATTGTATAGGTGAAATAAAAATAGTAAAAAAGAAAAATAAAAATAAAAATCCAATTAAACATATTGTATTTATACTTTTATTTGTGTTTATAGCATCATTTTCGGGAGTAATTTCTGCTATGATTATAGTGAATACTAAACTCGCAAATTTGGATATGAAACATATTTCAATATTACAAGAGAGTAATGATGTAAATGAAGGACTTATGGCTAATAACTCTATAAATTATGTTGCTGAGAAGGTAGGTCCTGCTGTTGTGGGGATAACTAATTATTCTGACGAAGCAGTTGGAGAACAGGGTGTTGGATCGGGTATTATTTTTAAAAAAGATGGTTATATTGTAACTAATAATCATGTTATTGAAGGGTCAGAACAAATATTCGTGAATTTAGCAAATGGTTCTGATCCTATAGCTGCAACAGTTGTGGGTACAGATGCGGTATCTGATTTAGCAGTAATTAAAATTAATGTGTCAAATTTACCTGTTGTAGAATTTGGTGAGTCTTCGTCAGTTAGAGTGGGTGATGTTGCTATAGCTATAGGTAATCCTTTTGGAGAAGAATTAGCAGGAACAGTTACGGCAGGAATCATAAGTGCTACTAACAGAGAAATAAGGCAGGGAAGCACTGTATATAAAGTTATTCAAACTGACGCAGCTATTAATCCAGGTAATAGTGGTGGGGCCCTTTGTAATATAAAGGGTGAAATTATAGGGATAAATAGTCTTAAGATTGGAGCTCTCCAGAATAATTTTCAAAATGCAGAAGGTTTAGGATTTGCGATAAAAATAGATGAAGCAAAAGATATAATAAATCAATTAATGGAAAATGGAAGAGTTTCAAGACCTAGACTTGGTGTGTGGGGAAGAGATTCAAGGAGAAGTGATTCTGTTGAAGTTCAAGGAGCTTATGTACAGAGAGTGATTGATAATAGTGGAGCAGAAAAAGCAGGACTAAAAACAGGAGATATAATTTTTGAGATAAATGATATTACTATATCACAATTTCAGGAACTTGCTGATGAAATAGAAAAGCACAAAGTAGATGATATAATAAAGATAAAAGTAATGAGAAAAGAAAAAATAAAAGAGTTTGAGGTACAATTAATAGATATTGGAGAGTAGAGTCTGTATAAGCTTGTGTATACAGACTTTAATTTTTTTTTGTTTTGAGGTATTATTTTATAGTGAGGAATTATGATAGTAGAAGATTAAATAGGAGTGGAAATAATATGTATTTAATAGTAGGATTAGGAAATCCAGGTAGTAAATATGAACATACAAGGCATAATATAGGTTTTGATGTTATAGATATTTTATCTAAAAAGTATAATATTGAATTAAATAGGACAAAATTTAAAGGTGTCTATGGAGATGGAAAAATAGGGAAAGAAAAAGTTATTTTATTAAAACCCCAAACTTATATGAATTTAAGTGGGGAATCTATTCGAGCTGTTATGGATTTTTATAAGATTTCAAAAGAAAATATAATTGTTATATACGATGATATAAGCATTGATATAGGCAAAATTAGATTGAGAAAAAAAGGAAGTGCAGGAGGACACAATGGAATTAAAAATACTATTCTTCATTTATCAGATCAAACCTTTAATAGAATCAAGATTGGAGTAGGTGCACCTGAACATGACTTGGTAAATCATGTTTTGGGGAGATTTAGCAAAGAAGAGTGGGAAAAAATAACTAAAGTTTTTGAAGCTGCAGCAATTGGTGTAGAAAAAATAATTTTAGAAGGTATGGACGTCGCAATGAATGATTTGAATTCATTGGTTTTTTAGGTTGAATTATAAAGAGGTGTTTTTATGAGATTGGACGGAGTTTTAAAGCCATTATATGATAAAGATGATTTTAATAAAATAATAAATAACTTAAGAAGTAAGATGACACCGTTGGATATAAGTGGTATAGGCGATTCGTCAAAGGCATATATGATATATGGAATATTTAAGAAGAGTGAAAAATCAATGCTTTTGATTACGCATAGTGATTTAGAGGCTAAAAATTTGTATGAAGATTTATCTTTATACACAACAGAGGCATATTTATTACAAAGTAAACCTATTGTGTTTTATAATGTTTATGCAGTTTCAGGTGATTTAAGATGGGAAAGACTAAAAGTTTTAAGAGAAATAATAAAGAATAATAATAAAATTGTTGTATGTAGTATTGACTCTCTTGTTGCTTCATATATACCAATTGATATGTATAAAGAGAATTTAATCCATTTTTCTGTAGGTGAAAAAATAAATATGCAGGAATTAGGAGAGAAATTAGTTTGTAGTGGATATGAAAGAGTTAAAATTATAGATAGTAAAGGACAGTTTTCGATAAGGGGTGGGATTATAGATGTTTTTTCTCCTATTGAGCGTCTTCCTTTTAGGATAGAGTTATTTGATGATGAAGTAGATTCCATAAGAACTTTTAATATTGAGACTCAGAGAAGTATAGATAAAATAAATAACATTGAAGTTTTTCCAGCAAAAGAACTTATACTTTCAAAAGAACAAAAGGAAAAAGGATATATAGCAATAAAAAAAGATTTAGAAGAAAAGATTAAATCTTTTCCTAAAAAATCAACGGAAATGGAAAGAGTACAGAAATCAGTTAATAAGAATTTAGAACTATTAAAGGAAATAGGAACATTTGATACTATAGAAAATTATATACCATATTTTTATGATGAAGTATCTTCTATTTTAGATTATATGAGCGATTGTACAGTTGTATTAGATGATGAGGAAAGAAGTTTTGGGAAACTAGATAGTATTTATTACGAATTTGAAGAAGATTATAAAAATTTCCTTGAAAAAGGAGATGTGTTAGCAAATCAGATTAATTTGGTAATCGATAAATATTATTTGTTAGATGAAATAAAAAAACAGAAGCTTATAGCACTCAATCCTCTAGGGAAGAAAAGCAAGTATTTGAAGAAAGACGAGTATTTTTCTTTTGAAGAGCATACATTACCTTCCTATCAAGGGAAATTTGATTTATTGATACAAGATATTAAGCAAAAGAGAAATTTAGGATACAATGTAATTATTTTATCAGGTACAAGAGCTCGAGGAGAAAGATTTGTAAAAGAGCTAAGAGAAAATGGAATTGAGAGTTCTTATAAAGATATTATAAAGGATCTAGCCAGAGAAGAAGTGGTTGTAACATTTGGTTATCAGCATAAAGGTTATGAGTATCCAAATTTGAAATTATGTGTACTTTCGGATAAAGAAATATTTGTTAAAGGCAAAAAGAAGTTAAGAAAAACTAAGGCAGAAGGCGTTGGCAAAATAAAGAGTTTTACAGAATTGAAACCTGGCGATTATGTAGTGCATACTAGTCATGGTATTGGTGTGTATAAAGGAATAAAACAATTAGAAGTTCAAGGGAATATTAAAGATTATTTAGATATTTCTTATAATTCTGGAGATAAATTATATGTACCAGTTGAACAGTTGGACCTTGTGCAAAAATATATTGGAAGTGAAGGGAAATCACCTAAAGTTAATAAACTTGGTAGTAGTGAATGGGCTAAATCTAAGAAAAAAGTTAAAAAAGCAATTAATGAAATTGCAGAAGATTTAGTTAAATTATATGCTGTAAGATCTACTTTAAAAGGACATAGATTTAGTAAAGATACAGTATGGCAGAAACAATTTGAAGAAGAATTTCCTTTTGATGAGACTCCAGATCAATTAACGGCTATTAAGGAAATTAAAGAAGATATGGAATCAGATAAGGTGATGGACAGACTTGTTTGTGGAGATGTTGGGTATGGTAAGACTGAGGTAGCGCTAAGAGCTGTTTTTAAAGCTGTTATGGAAGGAAAACAAGTAGCTTTCTTAGTTCCCACTACAATACTTGCGGAACAACATTATAATAATATGAAAAAAAGATTTGCTGATTTTCCTATAAAAATAGATATGATAAGTAGATTTAGAACGCAGGCTCAACAAAAGGCAACCTTAAAGGAAGTAAAGGCTGGCAATGTAGATGTTTTAATTGGAACACACAGAATTATACAAAAGGATGTTCAGTTTAAAGAATTGGGAATTCTTATTGTAGATGAAGAACAGAGATTTGGAGTAACTCATAAAGAAAAGATAAAAGAAATGAAAAAAAATGTTGAAGTATTAACTTTAACGGCTACACCTATTCCAAGAACTCTTCATATGTCGTTGACTGGAATAAGAGATATTAGTGTCATTGAAACTCCACCTGAAGAAAGATATCCAGTACAGACTTACGTGGTAGAATTTAATGAACAATTAATAGAATCAGCTATTATGAGAGAAATAAGTAGAGGCGGACAGGTTTATTTTGTTTATAATAGAGTTGAAAAAATAAGAGAGATGGCTTCATATCTAGAACAGTTGGTTCCAGAGGCTAAAATAGGAGTAGCTCATGGACAAATGAGAGAAAGAGAACTTGAAAAAGTTATGATTGATTATATGAATAATAAATATGATGTTTTAGTATGTACAACAATTATAGAAACAGGTATGGATATCCAAAATGCTAATACTATGATTATTTATGATTCAGATAAATTCGGATTATCGCAGCTTTATCAATTAAGAGGAAGAGTTGGAAGAACCAATAGAATTGCTTATGCGTACCTTACTTATAAACAAGATAAAATTTTATCAGAGGTTGCTGAAAAAAGACTTAAAGCTATTAAGGATTTTACTGAGTTAGGTTCTGGTTTTAAGATTGCGATGAGAGATTTGGAAATTAGAGGGTCAGGAAATTTAATTGGTAATTCACAACATGGACATATGGCATCTGTAGGGTATGATTTGTATTGTAAAATGCTTCAGAATACAATAAAAGTGGTTAAAGGTGAGATAGATAAAGAGCCTATTGAAACTACTATAGATTTAAAAGTTGATGCTTTTATTCCAGATGGGTATATAGATGATGAAGTGCAGAAAATCGAAATATATAAAAGAATTGCATCTGTTGATTCTTATGAAAGTATGATGGATATACAAGAAGAATTAGAAGATAGATATTCTGATATTCCTGATTCTGTAAATAATCTAATAAATATTGCGTATGTCAAAAGTTTAGCAAATAGTTTGGGTGTTATTGAGATTAAGGAAAGAAAAGACGAAGTGAATATTAAATTTGAGTCTAATGAAGCTTTTAACAAAGAATTTGTAAAAGGTATAATGGAAAAATACACTAAAGAAATAGTATTTAACTTTGGTGAACAACCAGCTTTAGCTTTTAATAAAAAAAATGTGAAAAAAGAAATTTTAATTAACATTTTGAAAGAGTTTTTTGAATATTTGAATTCAATTGTTGAAACAAGGTAAATTTATGATAGAATATAAATCAGATACTATAAAAACGGAGGAGTTTTAAAATTATGAACATAAAAAGAATAGTTGCGGCATCTTTGGTTGGAATGTCTTTATTTGCTTTTTCAGGATGTAACTCAATTGAAAAAACTCAAGCAAAAATAGATGCAACTGTAGTTGCTGAAGTTAATGGTGAAGAAATTACTAGGAAAGATATTGATACATATCCACAAACAATTAGTTTAATTGAGTATGCTATTGAAACATATGGTACAACAGATGAAGATGCTGAAGAAACAGATGAAAATGCTGAAGAAACAGATGAAGAAGCAGAAGTAACCGAGGAAAAAGAACTTACTTATGAAGAAAAAATGGTGGAAATAAATGCTATAGTTGAGAATAATGAAGAAGCTGCTAGCTTCTTGAAAGAACAAAAATTATTAATTTTAGATGGAATTGTTATGGAAAAAATATTACTTCAAGAAACTGAAAAAAGAGGATTAGTTCCAACAGATGAAGAAATAGAAAAAGCTGTTGAAGAAAGTAATGAACAACAAAAGGCTCAATTTGCTACTGAAGAAGAATATGAAGAGGCTTTAGCCCAATATAAGAAAACAAATAACTATACGGATGAAGTTTTTGCAGAAATGATAAGAAATAATGTTATTTTAGAAAAGCTTCAAGATGATATACTAAAAGATATTACAGTAGAAGAAGAAGAGGTAAAGCAATATTATGATGAAAACAGCTTAGAATTCAATCCTACTACATATACTTTAGCACATATATTAGTTGAAACTAAAGAAGAAGCTGAAGAAGTGAAAGCTAAAATAGATGCTGGAGAAGATTTTGCTGAATTAGCAGCAGAATATAGTCAAGATCCAGGAAGTGCTGAAAAAGGTGGAGAAATAGGAACTGTGCCTGTTGCAAATTCAGGATTGGTACAAGAATTTATGGATGGAGCAATGCTACTAGATGATGGTGAAGTATCAGGTCCTGTTCAATCAAAATTTGGATATCATATAATTAAATGTATTGAAAAAGATGAAAAACCTATATTAGAGTATGAAGATGTAAAAGAAGCAATTGAAGTTAAACTTGAAGGTACTAAACAAAACGAAGTTATTCAAACAGAACTTACAAGATTGAAAGAAGAAGCGGATACTAAAACATATGAAGATAAAATAGTTTAAAATAATTTGATAGTTTTAGAATTTGGAAGAGGTGATATATTCACCTCTTTTTTTAGTATAAAAATTAATGCTATACAAATGTGTATAAAATTTCAAATAATACGGATAATAACATTGAACATATATAGTATTCAATTTTAAGGAGGGCAAGCAAATGAAAGCCACGGGCATCGTACGAAGGATAGACGATCTTGGTAGGGTTGTAATACCTAAAGAAATAAGAAGAACTCTTAGGATTAGAGAAGGTGATCCATTAGAGATATTTACAGATAGAGAAGGTGGAGTAATTCTCAAAAAATATTCTCCAATTGGGGAATTGGGTGATTTTGCTAAAGAATATGCAGAGTCACTTCATTCTACCGTAGGAAATATTATACTTATTTCGGATAAAGATAGCGTTATTTCAGTTAGTGGAGCTACAAAAAAAGAATATGTAGATAAAAAGATAAGTCCAGAACTGGAAAGAATTATGGAAGATAGACAAACAGTTACATTAGGTGCAGGTAGCGAAAAAATAGTACCTATTATCGATGATGAAGAAATTGAAGGTAAATATACATCACAGGTAATTGCACCTATTATCGCAGAAGGAGACGCTATTGGAACTGTAGTAATAGTTTCAGGAGAAAGTGATGTGAAATTTGGTGAAATGGAAGAAAAGCTTGCTGGAACAGCTGCGTTATTTTTAGGAAAGCAAATGGAACAATAATTTTATACGGGTGTTCTCAATCTGTAATAATACCTCCGGGTTTTTAATATAAATATTTTATTAAAGCATACACGGAGGTATATTTTATGAAGAAGCAGTCAATGATTAAAGGAACTATGATTTTAGGTGTTGCTGGACTATTTTCAAGATTTTTAGGTATTTTTTTTAGGATACCTTTACTGATTTTAACGGGTGATGAGGGTATGGGATATTACCAAATGGCATATCCTTTGTATATGTTTTATGTTGCTCTAGCAGCAGGAATACCTCTTGCTATGTCTAAATTAATTTCTGAAAGAAATGCCGTTAGTGATGAAGAAGGAATTATAAAAGTATTTAAGGAAGCTCTTTTATTGATGCTTGTAATTGGTTTAGGTACAAGTTGTTTTATGATTCTTTTTCCCCGATATCTTATAAACATTTTTAGTTGGGATAATAAATCTTACTATTCTCTTATAGCTTTAGGAATTGCTCCTATTTTTATATCTATTCTTGGTTCATTTAGAGGGTTTTTTCAAGGATTACAGACTATGACACCTACAGGGGCTTCGCAAATTTTAGAACAGATAGGGAGAGTTGTAGTAGGAATAGGGTTAGCTTGTATATTGCTACCTAAAGGAGTTGAGTATGCAGCTGCAGGAGCTACGTTAGGAGCAGCAGTAGGGGCTTTTGTAGGAGGATTCTATTTAGTTATAAAATACATAAAGTTAAGAAAGTGTTTTAAAGTAGGCAAAGTTCATTACGATTCAAATATAATGAAAGAAATTTTGATGTTAGCAATTCCGATTTCTCTTGGTGCTGCAGTATCAACAATTATGAACCTTATAGACTCGGCTATAGTGCCACAGAGGCTTTTAGAGGCAGGATTTACAGGTAAGGAAGCAACCATACTGTATGGACAACTTTCGGGCAAGGCGGCGGTACTTGTAAATATTCCATTTACGGTATCTGCAGCATTGAGTGCATCGGTTATGCCTATAATGGCAGAAGCATATTTAATTAAGGACAAAAAAGGACTTGTTAAAAATATAAATATGGCTTTTAAAATTGGGGCAGTTATAGCATTACCATCAGCATATGGATTATACTTTCTTGCTAAACCAGTTATGAGTTTAGTCTTTGCTGGTAAATATGGAGGATATGGGATTCTGAAATATTATGCAATAGCAATACCATTTATTATTTTAACAGCTTTAACGACTACAATTCTTCAAAGTACAGTTTCTAAAATAATGCCTGTTATAAATTTAATAATAGGGTGTATAGTGAAAATAATCATTGCAACTTATTTAATACCAATTCCTTCAGTTAATATTTATGGAGCGGTAATTAGTACAATTGGTGCTTATTTGGTTGCAGCTACTCTAAATATGATACTTATTAAAAATAAACTAAAAGTAAGTGTAAATTTATATGAAACGGTAATAAAACCTACTTATGCATCTACTTTTATGATAATAATAGTTTTATTTGTTTTTATGAGAAGTTATAATTTAACAAATTCTAATACAATTTCTTGTGTTTTGTCGGTTTTTTTAGGTATAATAGTGTATGGAATGCAAATTGTAATATTTGAGATTTTTAACTATGCAAAAATTAAAGCTAAGTTAATTAATAAATTTAGATAGGGGAGAGAAAATAATGATTAAAATAGTTGGGCTTGGGCCAGGTAGTATGGAAGCTGTGACTATAGGAACTTTAGAATTATTAAAGAGTAGTAAAAATGTATTTTTTAGAACTGAAATTCATCCAAATGTAGAGCAGTTAAAAAATATGGGAGTTAAATTTGAAAGTTATGATAATAAGTATGAAACTATGGAAAGTTTTGATATGGTGTACCAATCTATTGCTGATGATTTGATAAATAAATACAAAGAGTTTAAAGAAATTGTTTTTGCAGTACCCGGACATCCGTTAGTTGCAGAAAAATCAGTTGAAATATTATTAGAAAAATGTAAACAACAAAATATACCAGTTGAAATATATCCGTCTATAAGTTTTATAGATGCTATGATAGAAAGACTCCAAGTTGATCCAATCAAAGGATTGAAAATTATCGATGCTTTTGGAATAGAAAATCAAGTGTTAGATAAAAGGGTAGGTACTATAGTAACTCAAGTATATGATAAGTTAATAGCTTCAAAAGTTAAGTTGGCTTTGAGCGAATATTATGACGATGATGCTACTATATATTTTGTAAGAGCTGCGGGGATAAAAGAATTAGAAAGTATAAGAAAAATTTCTTTATATGAATTGGACAGGCAAGAAGATATAGATTATTTGACGTCTATTTTTGTGCCAGAGAATACTAAATGCAAAAAAGATTTACATGATTTGTTGGGAATAATGGATAAATTAAGAAGTGAAGAAGGATGTCCGTGGGATAGAGAGCAAACACATGAATCTCTTAAGAGATGTATGATAGAAGAGTGCTATGAAGCGGTAGAGGCTATTGAAATGGACGATTTAGACGGCATTGTAGAGGAATTAGGAGATGTGTTACTGCAGGTAGTATTTCATTCTCAAATTGGAAAAGAAGATGGATTCTTTGACATAAATGATGTTATCGAAGGTATATGTAATAAATTAATAATAAGGCATCCTCATGTATTTGCAAATACTAATGTGAATGATTCAAATGAAGTTATCGTTAATTGGGATAATATTAAGAAAAAAGAAAAGGGTTTTGTAAAGAATTCAGAAGAATTAATACATGTAGCTAAAAATTTACCGGCACTTATAAGAGCAGAGAAAGTGCAGAAAAAAGCAGCTAAAGTAGGATTTGATTGGCCTGATGTTCTTCCGGCCTTCGATAAGGTAATTGAGGAGTTAGATGAGATTAAAGAAGTATATAAAAACCAAAATATGGATAAAATACAAGAAGAAGTGGGAGATTTAATATTTAGTGTAGTAAATATTGCAAGATTCCTTGACATAGACCCTGAAAATGCATTAAATTATACTATAGATAAATTTATTAGAAGATTTACATATATAGAAGAAACTATAACCGCAAATGGAAAGAAGTTAGAAGAAGTATCGCTAGAAGATATGGATAAATTGTGGGAAGAAGCAAAAGTTCAATTAAGGGAAAAAAATTTAATAAAAAAATCTTTCAAAAAGAAGGATTTTTAAATAAAATCAAGAATAATTATATATCTGTACAATTACTTAAGGAGGTAACAAAAGTGAATAAATCAGAATTAGTTGCAAAAATGTCAGACAAAAGTGGTTTGACAAAAAAAGATGCTGAAATGGCATTAAAATCATTTATAGAAAGTGTTGAAGAGGCATTAGAAGGTGGAGAAAAAGTACAATTAGTAGGCTTTGGTACTTTTGAAACTAGAGAAAGAGCAGAAAGACAAGGAAGAAATCCTAGAACTAAAGAAGTTATTACAATACCTGCTTCAATAGCACCTGTATTTAAAGCTGGAAAAGAATTTAAAGAAAGAGTAAACACATAATAAAAAAACCCAGATTACTGGGTTTTTTATTTTATGAGGTGAAATGATGAGGTTAGATAAGTTTTTAAAAGTTTCAAGAATAATAAAGAGAAGAACTATAGCTAAAGAAGCGTGTGATGGTGGTAGGGTAACTATTAATGGTAAAGTTGCTAAAGCAGGAACAGAAGTGAAAGAAGAGGACATTATTGAAATTAAATTTGCAAAAGTTACTGTAAAAGCAAAAATTCTTAATATTGCAGAGCATGTTAGAAAAGATGATGCGAAAGAAATGTATGAAATCATAGCTGAAAAAAGAGAGCAATAAAAAATATTTCCCCAAAATATGTAATTCTGAAAAAAACTATGCATATAAATTCCAGTGAAACAATAAATTATACATATAGGGGGGGGTAGGCTATGGAAATAAAAAAAGAAAACCTTATAGAGAATAAAAGTAGTTTATCTTTGGATAATAGAAAAAAATTACAAATAACAGGTGTTGTGGAAGTAATATCTTTTAATGATAAAGATATTCAATTGGACACAAAACTAGGAAAACTTATGATAAAAGGTGAAAAATTAAAGATGAATAAGCTTGATGTTCAGTTGGGCGATGTAGCAATTATTGGGCAGATAAATAGTCTGGTATATACATCTATTGAAAGCAAGAATGAAAAAGAGAGTATTATTGCAAGGTTATTTAGATGATATTACCATTAATGGATCAATTCAATATAATATTGTACAGTTTGATAACTGGATTAATAACTGGTTTATCTTTTGATTTATATAGGGTTATAAGAGGGTTCGAAAAACCTAATAAATATATTACTTACATCGAAGATATTTTGTTTTGGATACTTATTGGAATAATTGATTTTATTTTTTTACTTCACAAGAATTATTCGAATATAGGTATATTTGTTTATTTGATATTATTTATTGGGATAATATTGTATTTAAAAATACTT
>DAOUPR010000084.1 GCA_030626065.1 Clostridium sp.
AATATTGTTAATAATTATTTCTGTCATTATAATCACCTCAAAATGATTATAACAAAAGAATACCTATAGATTATAACTGGGTAAAGTTACATGCACACTATTTGGTATTCTTATTTAAACATTTATACACCGCAAAATCATCCTTAACTTCACACTGCACATTACACTCTTCACACTTTATTTAAATTAATTCCTCTTTGTTCATTTCTTTACTAAAGCTAATCACCACTTTAAACAAATCTCCATCTATAGAAATTTTCATACTTCCCCCTTGAAGTTCAACTATATCTTTCGCAATAGCAAGCCCAAGTCCTGACCCTTCAGTGTTTCTAGCTTTATCTCCCCTTTTGAATCGTTCAAAAATCTCTTTTTCATCAAAATTCATTTCATAAGAAGAAATATTCTTCATTGTTATTGTGACAGCATTTTCAAAATTCTTCAGCTCAATGTATACTCTTGAATTTGGCATTGAGTATTTTAAAATATTATTTAATAAATTATCTATAGCTCTCCAAGTTCTATTACCATCTAAATTTAAATATACACTTTCTTTCGGTATATCAACTTTAAATATAAGTGAAGATTTCTTAATTCTCTCATTTATTTCTCCTAATGATTGACTCAAAATGGCCGCTATATCTATTTTTTCAATATTAAACTCAACATTCCCACTAGACATTTTTGATGCTTCAAATAAATCTTCTATAAGCACCTTAAGTTTTTGAGATTTACTGTCAATAACATTAATATATTTTGTTTTTTCCTCTTCTGATAAACCTTGCTTCTTTAAAAAATCAATATAATTTATTATTGAAGTCAGTGGAGTTTTCAAATCGTGGGATACATTAGTAATTAATTCAGTTTTTAATCTTTCACTTTTAACTTGGCTATCTACTAACTTTTCATATTTTTCTTTCATATTATTTATATTAGAGGCTAATTCGTATAAAGAGCCCTTTTCGCTTTTATTTCGTTTATAACTTAATTTAATTAATGAGATTCCTCTACTACCTTCAATTATTCTATTAAATAATGCTAATTTTTTAATTAAATAATATGGTATCAAAATCAAATCCCCAATGATATATCTTACCCTCATAATCTTTTGCCTGATTATCACATATGTAAGCATAGTCGTATTTGCCTTCTTCTACCCATCCCATAAATATATAAGTATGTGTGGGGTTACCATCATCATTCAAATTTACATCTGTAGTAAAACAAACATCTCCAGGCTTTAGTTTGCCATAGTCATATTCTCGTCTCCAGCCTTTTTCTTTTAATACATCTAACAATTCTAGTATGTTGCAAATACTATTGTCCACATATTCCCCATTTTTTCTAAGTACTTCTGATACAAAATAAACACAAGTATTAGCTGAACTTCCTCCATTTAATTCTACAGATGCATTATACACTGATAACCTATTCCCTAAATTTTTCATAGAATTATATATTTCTTGTGAAATTTCGGAACTATACTCACTTTTCTCCCACTGTTCTTTTTGTTTATTATTGTAAAAAGAAACAGCTAATATGCCAATTATAATTGCAAATATCGTCTTTTTAAAAAGCTTTGATTTTCTTTTTTTCTTTTTTCTCCTTCTTATTCCTCTACTTATTTGCAAGCTACTCATAACTCCACCCCCATAATTGCCAATTAATAATTGCTACAACTCAATGATACTGTAGGAATATTAAAAGAAATTCACATAAATCTTAAGAATTTCTTACAATTCGCTAAATATCCTACACAAAAATAAAAGAACCATTCCATAATAATTTCTGAAATGGTTCTTCCTAATAATTTTTATTTTTTAATCTTAATGCTTTGTACAAACTCCGCATTAATAAGTTCTATTCCCTTTTTTGTCTGAACTTCAATCCAATTTTCATTTATAGTGATAATTTCTCCAACTAGCGCCGTTCCAAAAGAGCCAGTTGATATTGTACATGTAGTTCCTATATACTTTTGTAAAATCTCATTTGTCATTATTTTCAACCCCATCCTTTTCTTTTTTATTAATAATGCTTTTTTTACTTGTTTCTGCTGCGGAAGAATTATAAAAAATATAATAAAAAATGGCATATAAATTGCAATCCATGTTCCTGTATTCAATAATCCGCCTCCATTTCATCTGTTTATGAAACCTTGTAATTAAAGTATATCAAAGTATTATTATTAATCCACATTTTCCTAAATGTTTTTCTTGAAAATGTTCCTGTAAATTTTTTACTTTGTATATCATATACTAATCTTAATTAATATATTTTTATTCTTATATTAAAAAAAGCAGCGGAGCTGCTTCACTAGGGAACCTTAGGTTCCCTTTGACGACGCTAACGCGTCTGAGCACCCTCCTGAAAGCAGCGGGGAATACTTCCCCTGCACCCTTTCATTTTTTATTACATAGGAAAAAATGAACTTCCTATGTAACAAAAAAAAGTCCTTCCACTTAATAAATCTTAGGTGGAAGAACTTTTTCTTTTTTCAAAATTAATAATCAATTCCAGCTGCTTTTACACTTTCTGGATCATGAGAATGACAAGGTGTTACTGCATATACCATTCCACATTTCGGACACTTATCTTCGAACTTTTCCATTTGGAAAGTTTCGCCGCATTCCTCACACTTTATAGTTAAAGGCATTGGCATAAACTGCTTATCATACCCAAGCATTCTAACCTTATCCGCTATTTGTTTACCATTTTCAAATTCTCCTGAACATCCTGCGTGCGCATTTTCGCTCATATTTATTGCTCCTCTCTTCTTTTAGTTAAAAGTTTCTACTTTGAAACTATAATCAATGTCTCATATATAATTCCCTATTTGCTATTTTATAAGTCATATTAATTATAAGATAAATCTAATATAAAATCCGTACCCTATGTTACGAAATCCTTATCCAATAATTTCCACCTACTCTTAAGCTTAAAAATATAGATTTCTCTTATACAGTCAATGCCACTATAAATCACATTCTATCTCCAATAACAACATTGTTCTTTTGCACTTATCTTTTATCTTTTGTTTTTATCTCTTGATCTTATCTTTTGATCTTATCTTTTGATCTTATCTTTTGATCTTGATTGTGCATTGTGAATTGTGCATTGTGAATTGTGCATTGTGCATTGTGAATTGTGCATTGTGCATTGTGCATTGTGCATTGATTTAATATTGTGCATTGTCTTATAAAACAATATCCTCAACATTTAAACTGTTTCCAGCTCTTAACTCTGCTCTCAACTTGCTTGTTATAGCATCTAGTTTATCTAATTGAACTAAAATTCCTCTTTCTTTTTCATCTGTTTCAATAACTTTATGAATACCGCCATTTTTAATTACTATTCTTTTATTGGCCATAAGCGCTAAAGTTGGATCATGTGTAGCCATTAATACTATTTTTTCTTCGCTTACCAGTAGGTTCAACGCTCTTTTTCTATCTATTCCTGCATTCTCAATTTCATCTATTAATACTATTGGTGATGTGCTTAAAATAGCCGTGTCTGCAATCATTAAAGCTCTAGACTGTCCGCCACTTAAACTAGTAATTGGTGTTTCTAAATCAAATTTTTCACCTGCTAAATGATTGGCTGCTTCAATTATTTTCTCTATTACTTCTTCTTCTTCTTCTACCATTCTACTTCTAGCGTGTAGTTCTATAAATTCTCTCGCTGTTAAGTCCATTACAAAGTTCATATTTTGAGATAATTGAGCTACCAACTTATTAGATGAAGAAAATCTCCACTTTTTATCTGGTATATCTCCATTAATAAGAATGCTTCTCTTTGTTGGAGTATCAGCATTTGCTGTCCATTCTATATCAGCAAGTAATCTCGATTTTCCTGAACCTGTAGGCCCAACTATTGAAATTATTTCGCTTTTATTTATTGTTAATTCTTCAAAGTTTTCCTTATTACCACTCTTGTCTTGACCTGGTAGAATAGTTAAAGAATTTACTCCTACCTCTTCTTTAACACCGAGAAAAGATAACATTTCATTAATAAAAATAATCATATCCTCTTTTATTTTATCAATATCTATAGCCCATTCTTCTATTTCCTCTTCTGTAAAAGAATTAAAATATTCATTTAATGTAGTATTCTCATTTTCTTCTACTACTAGTTTATTAGATTCGTAAAATGAAGTAATAAAAGGATATTCTTTTTCTATACTTGAAAGAGTTTTATTTTCTATATCTTTATAATTAATCATTTTTTCCTCCTAAGTCCATTTTTCTGACATTACCCATCTGGAAGTCTTCTCCGATTCTTGTTTCACCTAAACAATAAGAGCAAAGTGCTGAAGGCATTGAGAATCTTAATTTTTTACCTTTTACAGTATCTATATTATCTCCTTCATCATAAAGTAATGTGCTAAGTTCGTAAGCTCCTTGACCAGTTAATCCATTGATATGCATAGTTATAGCTTTAGGATTTACTGAGTGAACTCTTGATGCGAATACTTCTCTTTCAGCTTGAGATACTATATCTCCTTTTGTAATAATAACTATATCTGCTGATTTAAGCATTGGGCCTATTTTCTTTGGAGTATTAATTCCACTTAAATTATCTATAACACATATTGCTTTAACATCCTTTATATAAGGAGAGCATCTATTACAAAGTCCTGCACTTTCTGTAATCAAAACATCTAATTCAAGGTCTACTCCCCACTGAACTACTTCTTCAATATTACTTACAAAGTAGTGATCTGGACAAAGAGAGCCAGACAAACCTTTTTTAACAGGAACTCCTATTTTTTCATATAATACATCATCATCTGTATATAAACAATCAAATTTTACCACCCCAACCTTTAGGTCTCTTTGGTGAAGAGAATTTATTGTTTTAATTATTATTGATGTCTTCCCTGATGAAGGTGGGCCTGAAACAGTTATTAAATTCATTTATTTTCCCCCCTTAATACTCTCATTAAATATTTCTTCACAGTGCTTAATTAATGCACCAATATCATTATTTTTAATAAAATCCCAGCCAATCCACATATATTTATTTTCTGCTGTAATCATATTATCTAGCTCTGGATGTACACTTGGGAACCTTCCATTATGTGAAAGTATTTCTCCTACTTTTTTAGAAGCAAAGAAGTCAACTATTGGTTTAATTTTTTCTTTCTTATCCTTCTTAGTAAGCATAAATATTGGACTAATTATTGCTCCATCTTTTGGCCATACCGCTGCCATAGGCCCACCATTTTTAGTCATTTTAGTAAAGAAATACGGCATAATAGTAACTATCGGTCTTTCCTGCTTACCTATATGAGACTTAACCATTTCTGATGGGTGCATACTTTTAAATAAGCTCTTTCCTAATCTCTTTACTCCATCTTCACCATAGGCATTATAAATATTAAGAAGTATTGCATTGAATAAATCAAAGTCACCAATTGGAAGACTTACTCTATTTTCAAACTCTGGGCTTAATACATCTTCCCAGCTAGCAGGCATTTTTCTATCACCCAATTCATCTCTATTAACCAAGAAAACTGCTGGTACAACACCTATCATAGAATACTCTTTGTCTGGATCTTTTAAACTTATATAATCATTTTCAAAATCTTTATTATATTTGTCAAAGTCTGTTATATCTTCAAAAACATTTTTTTCTTTATATTTACCTATAAGGTTTTTGTCAAAGAAAAGATCAAATCCTGCTGATATAAATATGTCTGCTAGTACATCTGCTGATTCTGATTTTTCTAAAGATTCTTTAAGCCAATCTACTCCCATTGATGCAGATTTTAATTCATAATCAACTTTAAATCCCAAATCATTTTCAGCCATCCAACCATCAAAACCTTCCAATAAAGGTAGCTTTACAGGACAAGGTAGAATTCCTTCAATTCTTACATCAGCTTCTTTTCCAACATTATTCTTACCTTGAGCGTCATCTTGATTTAATTTATTGTTTTCAATATTTTGAGTTAACTCTTCCACAAAAGTTTCTACATTAATTTTTTTCATCTTAAGAGCATTTTTTAGTGAAATAGCTTTTCCAAAAGTCTTTCTTCCTTTTTCATCTTTAAAATTATCAAAACCCACTGATACTAATAAATCAACTGCTTCCTCGTATTTTTCTGTTATATCAAATATTGTATCTTCTACGTTAAAATATTTATTATTCATAGTTTTCTCCTTTACGTTTTTATTTTTATCTATATAAGTATTTTCAATTGTCTTTTCAATTTCTTATTAACATCATATTATCATTTCCCTATTTCTAAATCGGTATCATATGTTACACTATTTTAAATAAAAAACATATACCCAATTTATAACATAGGATATAAAAATAATACACCATATTAGTGTAATGCACAAATTAAGAGCAATGCACAATGCACAATTAAGTTCAAAAGATAAAGAAAAAACCAAAAGATAAAAGAAGAAAAACATATTATAGATGATAAAAATCACCCCTTTACTTAATCGGTTAAGATTTTTCTATACTTCCATAAAATATAATGCTACAATGAAATTAATTACACATTTCAAACTACACTTTTCATATCAATCAAGAATAAACATCTTGTATAAAAACAACACTATTATAGGAGGTCTTAAATGATGAGTAAGTTAACACATAATAAAAGATTTATTCCCTCATTTCTTGTAATCGTTATCTTAATTGGGATTGGTACAATATTTATAAAAAATAAGTCTACTACTTTAGAAATCACTAAAGAAAAAGATATCACTCGTAAAATCAAATCAATGACATTAGAAGAAAAAGTTGGTCAAATGCTACAAGCAGAACGAAGTCAAATTACTCCTCAAGAAATCCAAAAATACAACATAGGTTCTATCCTAAGTGGTGGTGGTAGTAGTCCTAATTCTAATACTGCTGATGGATGGGTAGATATGTATAATGAAATGCAGCAAGCTGCATTAAATTCGTCGTCTGGAATTCCAATTATCTACGGAATTGATGCAGTGCACGGTCATAATAATGTGAAAAATGCCACAATTTTTCCTCATAATATTGGACTCGGTGCTGCAAATAATCCTGAACTCATGTACCAAATTGGAGCCATAACTGGAAAAGAAATAGCTGCCACAGGATTAAATTGGGATTTTTCTCCAGCGGTATCACTCGCACAAGATATTAGATGGGGTAGAACTTACGAGAGTTTAAGTGAAAACCCTAGAAGAGTCGAGGGATTAATTGGCAATTATATAAAAGGTCTTCAAGAACAAAACATTGCTGCAACTGCAAAACATTATATAGGAGATGGCCATACTACCTTCGGAACTGGAGATAATGATTATCTTATTGACAGAGGTGATGTTCAAATTACTGAAGAAGAATTAAGAGAAATACACTTACCTTCATATAAAGAAGCCGTATCTAACAACGTCAAAACTATAATGGTTTCTTATAATAGTGTTAATAAGCTAAAAATGCATGAAAATAAATATTTAATTACTGACGTATTAAAAGAAGAACTTGGCTTTGAAGGAGTAGTTGTATCTGATTGGGAAGGAATAAATGAAATTAACGCGCCTACTCTTGAAGAAAAAGTAGCCTTAGCTATAAATAGTGGTATTGACGTCTTGATGCAACCTTACAATTGGGCTGAAATATATAATATTATAATTAATTCAGTCAATGAAAGTAAAATATCTGAAGAAAGAATTGATGACGCAGTTTATAGAATTTTAAAGCTAAAATATGATTTAGACTTATTCGATAACCCCATGGCTAAATCACAAAGCGATGTCCTTGGCAATGAGGAACATAGAGAAATTGCACGTAAAGCAGTAAGAGAATCCTTAGTATTATTAAAAAATGAAGAAAATATTTTACCTCTAAGCAAAGACCAAAAGGTTTTACTAGTAGGTCCTGGTTCAAATAATCTAGGATTCCAATGCGGTGGATGGACAATGGAATGGCAAGGTGTAGAAAAAAACAGTTTAACCTATGGTACAACCATAAGAGAAGCATTTAAATCTGTGCTGGGTGAAAATTTATATACTAATTTTTCAAAAGCAGAGGAAGCAGACGTTATAGTTGTAGTTATTGCAGAAAAGCCATACGCAGAGGGTTTTGGTGACAATGAGGATTTAACTTTAAATAGTTCTACTGTATATAAAAACAATATTAATACTTTAGAAAAAGTCAATGAATTAGGGAAACCAGTAGTTACAATCCTTTTAGCCGGTAGACCACTACTTATTGATGATTACATAGAAGATTGGGATGCTTTTGTTATGGGCTGGCTACCTGGAACAGAAGGAAACGGAGTATCTGATGTACTCTTTGGTGATTATAATTTTAAAGGAACATTACCGATGACTTGGCCTAAAACTATTGACCAAGCTGATGACTCTATGATTATGGAAAATTATGATGGGGCCAATTATCAATTTGAATATGATTTTGGTTTAGTATATTAAAATCCCCTACAGAGTAGACTTTTCAGTGTTCTACTCTGTAAAGTTTTTTTATATATTCTATTATTATTTTACATAATATATTTAATTATCATCTTGTCCAACTTCTGACTTAGCTCAATAACTTCTTCATCTAAAAGATTATAATTTCTTGTCATTACCATTTTGTCTAATTCAATTTGTTTTTCCCTTATTTTATTCTTCAAATCAAGTACTTCATTCATTTTTTTCAATTGTTTCTTCCCCTTTAAATTTAATAAAAAATCATTGAAGATTTTCCTATCTTATTAAGCGTCCTACCAATATCGTACTTTTACATTCTAATACTTTTACCATCATTTGTTAAGTCAATTTACAAAAATTTAATATGTTTTTTACCTTTTTATTGCTTTACTGGATTCTATTTATTATTTTAATTTTTTATATTATTTATTTAAAACTTGTATCTACAATTATATTTCTGATATATTATAATTACACTTTTATTTTAATCTATATTCTAAAATATAGTATATTGTATTACTCTAAGCTCATTTAATATCAGAAAGATTCTAACCCCACACCTTATTTCAATAATATGGAGGTCCTATGCTTACAAAATATACAAAAACAATCAAAGAATTTATCCACAATGATTTAAATAATAAAAGACTTTTATTAACACTATCCAGTGCAATTTTGTTGATAATATTATTATTGATAGTAATTTCCACAAACACTATGCCTAATAAGTTTTTAAAATCCTATGGTAGCAAAGGTAATGGAGATAAACTAATTGAATACATAGAAAAAAATAAAAACAAAACTCAAAATCAGAAATTTGTCTGTACTGCAGTAGATGAAATATTATCAAATAACATACAAATTGGTTCAAATTATTTGTTAACTCAGCTTGAAATCACCTCAACACCTATATACCTAAAAAAATGTATTACTAATAAGATTGTAGAATATGAGAATACCAACTACAATTTAGATATCTTATGTACCTTATTAATTAATAGTAAAATAATCAATCAAAATGAAGATGTTGATAATCTACACAATGATGAAATCTTCAGCTCTGAATTTTGGACTACTATTGAAACAAAGATCAAAGAATTTTCAAGTGATGAAATAGAAAATGTCTTTGCTACAAAAATCTCTTCCTATATTAATGGAGATAAAATTTTAGAAAGTATAAATATCCTAGATTACTATTTTAAAAATAATTATGGTGTAATAAATATTTATAACAAACTGGATATATCTCTAGATAAATTAAACTATTATTATGCAAAAAATAGTATGAAAGCTGATGAAGAAAGAATAATTTCTAATATAATTTCTAAAGAAATAAAAATAGATATTGAAGTTTCATTTATAAAAGTAATTAAAGCTATGTACTTAGAAAACTTCGATACCAATTTAAATAAAATAGCTAAACTATGCAACTTTTATAACCAATATAATTTAACAGAAAATGAAAACATCAAAACCTTAATAAACTCCGTCAATGAAATTGTAAATAATAACTCTTCTATAGATAACTTAATTGTAGCTTTATCTCCAATAGAAAATGATATAGCTGATATCAATCAACCTCTTGAGGAAATTATGCTGTCACTCAATGAAATAGAAGCTCAAAATAACACATTACTAAAAAACAAAAACGACAAAATTTCAGTGCTTAATGAAAAAACAAATTACGAAACAATAGAATTTTATCCAAAAGAAAAATTAGAAAACAATAAATATATTGTCTCTCTACCTTTCAAAACATTTTTAGGTAAATTTACTTCTAGTAAAGACATAATAGTTTATTTAACTGAATCCTCTTTTCAGTTAGACCAGTGGCAAAAAATCAATGCCTACTATACAGGAACTGAAAAAGCTAAAGTAAAAGGTTATTTTTCTTCTTCTAAAAAAGAACTTCCAGTGTACACTGAAGTTTCAGATGAAGATTATAGTTCAATTGACAGCATAACCAAGGAAATTGAAGATATAAATATAAACCTCTCATCAGCTGTAGCTGAACTAAATAAAACTAATGAAAAAATAAGTAATTTACAAGATGAGCTTTCAAATTTAGAATTTCAAAGAACAGAACTACAAGAAGAGATTGAAAATTTAACAAATATCAATAATGAAAAAAAGGAACTCATCAAGAATATCTTAAAAATCTAATCAAAATTTATCCTATAGTTTTGTTGATTTTTTCTAATTTATTAAATTTTATAAAAAAATGAGCATTCTATTTCTTATAATAATTAAGAAAAGATGCTCATTTTAAAGTATTTTTGCTTTTTATACTCAACCAGAATATAACTGCAACCTATGTTGCTTTGCCAATTATATTAATCAATGCTAGTACTACTAGTGTTACTATTTTCATCAACGCCAATATTACTGCTTTTTTTTCTATTC
>DAOUPR010000157.1 GCA_030626065.1 Clostridium sp.
AAACCACTTTTTACTACTTGCACCTTTCAAGTGTCCAGTTAGCCAGAATATTATAGCTGCTGCTAGTGATGAATATACTTTAGCATAGTGGAACCAATCGTTTACGCTTGTCCCTTCTGTAGTTTTAGGCCATACAAATAAAGTAAGTATTATTGGTAATGCGATAAAAATTAATAAGAATCCTGCTTCATATCTGCGACCTATTTCATTAAATGCAAGTAGAATAACAAATACACCTAGTGATACAAGCCAAGTTGTTAAAGGTTGTGCTTCGAAAAAAAACATAAATATTTCCTCCTAAGTAATATATAAGTTTAGTAGTATGTGGATGTTAAAAATACTACAATTTACTCATACAATTATATACTTATAAAAAAAAATGTCAAGAAAATTTTAGTAAGCTAAATGTAAATATTTGCTAAAAAAAATCTAAAAGAAAGAGTATTGTTTATAGATGAAATATCTTATGAAAATGGTATTAATATATGTAGAAATGTTTTTGGAGCAGAGGAAGAAATGTTGACAAACTTATTTTTATTATTATAAAAACTTTTTTCTAAGTTAAAAATGCATGACTAGCAGTCAAAAAAATGTATGACTAGCAGTCAAAAAACTTTGACAATAGTGTCTAGAAAAAGTATAATGTTAGTCGAAGATATTTCTCAAATATGGAAATAATACAAAAAAAAATTGTGAAATTTATATCTATTTAAATTAAAGAGAATATTTTTATAACGAAAAATGATATTAAAATATTATAATGAAATATCATTTTTAGAAGAAAACGGGGGAAACAGAATGAAAACTAGACAAAAAATAGTTGAAATGGCACAGCATATCGGAGGTACTAAGAAAGCTTATACTGAAAAGGATCCAGAATATTATATATTTGCTGATTTAGTAACTGATGAACAAGCTGATGTTTGTTTAGCTATGAGAAGAAGAACAGAAGAAGCAGTAGAAGACATTGCAGAAAAAGTACATAAAAGTTATGCTGAAACTTTTGAAATTTGTATGCAGCTTGCTGATATGGGTGTTATTGAAATGAAAACACAAGGTGATGGAACTGATAAGTTCGAGCTCCCAATTTATGTTCCAGGAGTTTTTGAATTTATGGTACTTAATCGAAAGCAAGCTGAGGCTCACCCTGAGATAGCTAGAGCCTTTGAAGAATATACAAGAACAACAGTTGAAGCTGTTACTGAGTTTATGCCAATGGGTAATGGAGCACTTCGTGTTATCCCTGTTGAATCAGCAATTAAAGCTGAAACTAGAAAAGCACCATATGAAGAAATATCCTATTGGTTGGATAAATATCAAAACCATATTTGTCTTTCACCATGCCAATGCCGTTTAGTTCGTACTCAAATGGGCGAAGGTACTGGTAATTTACCAGAAGAAATGTGTCTTATACTAGGAGCTACTGGTGAGTCAGCTATTAGAACAGGCAAAGGAAGACGTATTACAAAGGAAGAAGCTTTAGAAGTTATTAAAAAAGCTGAAAAAAGAGGATATATGCATCAGGTTACAAATATGGATGGAACTGATAAAATTTGGGCAATTTGCAATTGTGAGCGTAACGTCTGTCTAGCATCACGTACTTCTCAATATTTTAATGCACCTAATATGTCACGTTCTAATTACATTGCAGAGGTTGATTCTGAAAAATGTGCAGCCTGTGGACAATGTGTGGAAGTTTGTCCTGCTAATGCAGTTAAATTAGGACAAAATTTATGTACTAATAAGCCAATTGAATATCCATTTACTCCACTTCCAGACGACCATACTTGGGGTCCAGATCGTTATAATCCAAATTTCAGAGAAAATTTTGAGAATGTTTATGATTGTGGTACTGCACCATGTAAGACAACTTGTCCTGCACATATTGCTGTCCAAGCATATATAAAATTAGCAGCCCAAGGAAAATACCTTGATGCTTTAGAATTAATTAAAAAGGAAAATCCATTACCAGCAGTTTGTGGTCGTATTTGTCCTCATAATTGTGAGAGTGAATGTACTAGAGGTAATCTTGATGAAGCTGTTGCTATAGACGAGATTAAAAAATTCATTGCTGATAAGGAATTAAATGAAGAAACAAGATTTGTTCCAGAAAAATTATTTGATTATAGTAATATTAAGATTGCTATAGTTGGTTCAGGACCGGCAGGACTTTCTTGTGCATTTTATTTAGCACAAAAAGGTTACTCAATCACAATCTTTGAAAAACAACAAAAACCAGGTGGAATGTTAACTTTAGGTATTCCTTCATATAGACTTGAAAAAGATGTTGTTGAAGCTGAGATTGATGTAATTCGTCAATTAGGCGTTGAATTTAAATGTGGTGTAGAAGTTGGTAAAGATGTTACATTAGACGAATTACGTGAACAAGGATATAAAGGTTTCTATATAGCAATTGGTGCACAAGGCGGTAGAAAGCTTAATATTGAAGGCGAAGACCATGAAGATGTTATCTCTGGAGTAGATTACTTAAGAGATGTTAATCTTGGTAAAGATATTAAAACAGAAGGTAATACAGTGGTAATCGGTGGCGGTAATGTTGCAATTGATGTTGCAAGAACTGCACTTAGAACTGCGTCTAAAACTGTAAATATGTTCTGCTTAGAAAGCGAAAAAGAAATGCCTGCTCAAGATGAAGAAGTTTTTGAAGCTAAAGAAGAAGGCGTTGTAGTAAATAATGGTTGGGGTCCAAATAGAATCATTGTTGAAGATGGAAAAATCAAAGGTGTTGAATTTAAACGTTGTTTAAGTATATTCAATGAAGAAGGAAGATTTAGTCCTAAATATGATGAAAAGGATATTAAAATCGTCAAAGCTGATAAAGTATTATTATCAATTGGACAATCTATTGTCTGGGGAGATATGCTACAAGGTAGTCAAGTAGAATTAAATAGAAATATGACTGTCAAAGCTGATTCATTAACATATGCAACAGGTCAGAAGGATATTTTTGTTGGTGGTGACGTTTATAGTGGACCTAAATTTGCTATTGATGCTATTGCTGCAGGAAAAGAAGGAGCTGATTCATTACATCGTTCAGTTCACGCTGGTCAAACATTACATTTAGGAAGAAATAGAAGAGTATTTAAAGCACTTGATAAAGATAATTTAAATCTTGGGGGCTATGATAAGGCTAAGAGACAAAAAGTTAATCATGATAAGTCTAAGAATAATACTTTCTCAGATCCTCGTATTACATTTACTGAAAAACAATTAAAAGCTGAAACTGATCGTTGCTTAAAATGTGGTGTTGCTCATGTTGACGAAAATCAATGTCTTGGCTGTGGAGAATGTACAACAAGATGTAAATTTGACGCAATCACACTTCATCGTGAATTTGATGCTTATAGCTATGGTTATGAAAAAATCAAACCACATGCAATTAAGAGAGCACTGCAGGTGAAGATGAAAACAGCTTTAAATCCAAACAGAGATTGTACAGATAAATAATTATCCTAGTATGGATAATTAGGAAAGATAGGTAATATTATGCATGAAGTAACTGTACTAGTGGGACTAGTAGAAATGGTGGAAAAAGCTGCAGTTCAAAATAATATTAAAAATATAGATACTATTGTTGTCCAAATAGGTGAAATGTCATCAATTGTGCCTAGATATATGAAGGAATATTTTCCTAATACAGCAGAAGGGACAATTTTAGAAAACTCTAAATTAAAAATAGAGATGATTCCAGGAAACGGTTTATGTCATCATTGCAATAAAGTTTTTAGAATTATAAAGAATAAGGGTAAGTGCCCTTGTTGTAATGGTGATGACTGGGAAATGCTAAGCGGAATGGAATTTATCTTAAAAGAAATTATTATTAAAGAATCTACAGAATTGGATTGATTTTGTTGATTGTTAACTCTCAACCCCTTGAATTATCAAGGAGTTGGGAGTTTTTTTTGTAAAGGGTGATAGGGATATTATTAAAAATGAAGCAGACTTGTGGCATATAATTGTGAGAATGTATATATTTGTATGGTATAATATTCATATCTTAGGGGGGATTGAAGTGGCAAAAAATCAGAGGGAAGTTAAAGATATAGTACCTATTGTAATTTGGTTTATCTTAGGATGTAGTTTATTTCTAATATCTAAGGATTGGATTTATTTAGGTATATGTGCAATAGTAAGTGGCATTTTCTATGATTGCTAGCAATTAATTTTTTTATTAAACAAAGAAACAAAACATATTAAAGGACGTCAATATTTAAAGAGTAAATGAACATAAAATATATAACAAAATTATTATATATAACCTTTGGGTGGGTGTGGGGCATTTCATCATTGGTATGGAGTGCTCCGAAGTTAAGAAAAATGGTTAATTCTCTATAATATTTTGTTGGCATTAAAATTAGGAATAAAACTCTCAGACACAGTTCCTTCATCTTGAATAAAACCTTTTTTCATGATGTTATTTCCATCAAAATCAGGGTTACCTACATTAACGTACATTTCAGAAATAGAGTTTTTGGCAATATTAAAATAATCTTTGGCATTTGAATATTTCTCAGCAGATTTATTACTAAAATACTTAAAATCTGCAAGATAAATATCTATATAATCTTTTGAAGCTCTTATAGTTTTAATATTTTCATAACTACTAGTATTATAGATAATAGGTATAGATAAACCTTTATTTTTAGCTAGTTTTATTGCTTCCATTATTTGAGGTACATAATGAGTTTGAGTTACTAAATTTATTTTCTAATCTATTAACACCACAATTTCGTGGGCATAAAGTACAGTTTGTAAGCATTTCTTTATAAGTTCTTGATTTCATTCTTTTTACCTCGTATCTAATAGATTGTATATTATTTTATTTTACCATATCTCTTCAAATTACATAGAGGATAAAATTATACTAATATGTCGAAATTACTTTATAAATCATTGGAAATAATATAAAATGTAGACAGGGTGTTTTGGTATGGTATATACATGTAGTGTATTTTTATATTGAATCGTCAACCAAAGTTTAAAATTTTCGGAGGAGTATTAATGAACCATTATGAATTATTAGGAGTCAGTGAAAAGGCAACATCTAAAGAAATACGTAAAGCTTATTTGATTTTAGTGAAAAAGTATCATCCTGATGTAAATAAAGAAGGTAATGCAGATCGTTTATTTATAGATATTAAGAATGCATATGATACACTTAGTGACCCAAAATTAAGGGAACAATACAATTTGAAGAAGGGAATTACTAAGAAGTCTAGTGACGTTAATATGAATAAGCAAAGAAAAAAAACGGAACAAAGCTATCATAAAACAGCTGATAAGAGTTCAAATATGTATAGTAGATATGAAAAAAAATCGTATAATGCTCATAATAAAAACAATAGTAATAAATATAATATCGATAAACTAAAAAATAGTATCAGTAAGCTAAAAACTAATATTAATAAACGAAAAGGTAAAAAGTATTATCATTATGCAAAATTAATTTTAATTTTTATAGTTTTTCTTTTCGGTGCAGTATTTGTTCGAGGAAGATTTGATCTTAGTGAAGAGTATTATCCAAAAGATTTTGCTATTGAAAGTGTAAAATTAGCGTATATTGATGATGATTTAAATGTTGAGGAACAAGTAAAATTATGGGTCGAAAATGATAATACAGTTAAAAGAAGGATTGGTTGGGATTGTGAATTAGTTTCAGAAAATATGTATTTTGTGACATATAATTATGATACTGATAATGAGTTATCAAATGGTTGGATGTCTATTTGTTATGAGTTTAATTCTAGTTCAGATTTAGTAAGAAAAATAACTGATAATGAAGAACTTATAGAGAAATATAAAAAGTTAGGATATATTGAGTAATACTTTTATAAATAAAACAGACAAGACTATGCTTGTCTGTTTTGCTATTTAATTAATATAAGGTTAAGACTACTAACCTTGAAGACCATTTGTTTGTCTCTCCATATTTTCTACAACAATATCATGAAGGTCACCTAATGAAGCACAATATTCAAGTACCTTCCATGGAGTATTTGTGTGAAAATGTACTTTTATCAGTGACTCATCTCCAACTGCAAGTAAAGAATCCCCTTCAATGTTTTTTGTAATATATTCATTAATTTCATCTTCTGAAAGATTTTCTCCCTCAATTAATAACTGTGTATCAAATTTGTATTCAAGCATAATTACTCTCCTTTCGTATTCTGCCAATTTTTATTATATAATATTAGTTTATATATTCTATTATACATATTTACTGATAATTAGCCCAGTATATCTTGAATAATTATTACATGCACACAAATACCAGTTGCCTACATATGGTATTATCAAGATTAAGTTAATCATGCCCCAATACTTCATAAATGTATCGTTATGCCAAGTGGATGCATCCATAACTGAAGGAAATAGATTAGTGAAACTTGAACGAATAATTAAGTGAGTTGCTAAAGGATAAACTAGTTTTTTGATTTTTTGAATGTTAGTATTATGAAAATCAAACATAATAATACTGTCCAAATAATGATGAAGTGAGAACTGCTGCTCAGCATCTTGCCAAATTGCATATAATCTATTGGCTTCCTTATTAGAGGATAAAACAAATTAAATCCAATAGTGTTCATTACTATAAGGATAAAGAAGCAGATAAGAAGCATTAATTTATTAAATGAATACATATAACTAAACCAGGATTGGAATTTATTCAATAACTGATATCTTGTATTAAAAATTAAATATAATAGTATTAATGAGAGTATTATAGAGATTCCTAATGGTAAATATGTGAAAATATTTTTATGAAAATCAAATATTGCATAAAAACCAGAAGTTAATAAAAAGGAAAGGGTTCTTATCACATTTTCAATAAATGATATTAAAAGATAACCAGCAAGAAGCCACATTACTCTCTTAAGATATAAAGTCTTCGTATTTACCTTTGAAAACTCACTAGAAAGTAATTCTACAGAGCCGAGTCTATTAGAAGCAATATAAAAAGCTTCTTCTTCTGTTAATTCTTTTTCTTTTAAGCTATCCATTTCGTCTAGTAAATGACTTTCTAATTCAGCAATATCAGAATTTGTAAAAGAATTACTGTTAACTAATTTAATCTTCCATTTTTCAATAGATTCATCTAATTGAAACATAAAGAACACCCCCAAATTTTGTTCAAAGTAGCATTAACTATTTTCCATTGAGACTTTTCAGCTTTTAATGCCTCTAGTCCTAAAGCTGTA
>DAOUPR010000264.1 GCA_030626065.1 Clostridium sp.
CTACCTACAGGCTCGTTTCTAAAATATATAGGTAATCCAGTTTGAATGTCTGCAATTCTGTGATGGTCTATGATTTCTAGTATATCTGCTTGAGAAATTCCATCTACCGATTGTGTAAGTTCGTTATGGTCAACTAAAATCATTTTTTTCTTGTTTTGAGAAATTAAATGGAATCTTGATATTGTTCCTAAAATTTTATTGTTTGTATCTAAAACAGGATAACTTCTGTATCTAGTTTTAGTCATAATATCTTTGATATCCTCCACAAATTCTGTTGATTTAAAGCTAATTAAATTTTCAGTAGACATAACATGTTTTATAGGTATACTTTGAATTATTAATCTAGACGTTGTAAAGGTATCGTGTGATGTAAGTATAATTGAAGTACCAGTTTGTTTGCCTTTTTGAATTATGGCATCTGAGGGCCTATTTCCACCTGTAATTATTAATAAAGATATTTTTTTATCCAAAACGATAGCTTGAGTAGATTCTCTATTGCCACAAATAATAATATCTCCTTCATCAATGGATTCTTTTGCTGTTTCGGGTTCCATTGCTATTACTAATATTTTTCCAGGGAAATGATTGACGGATTTATTTTTATGTACAATTTTACCTGAAAGAGTATCAATTATATTTTCAAAAGTTGTATTACTCTTGCCAATTAAATATGAATTCCATATGTCCATAAATGAATTAGTTAAATCAGATAAAGTAACTATACCTTTAAAGTTTTCTTCACCATCTACTACAGGGAGAGTTTTAGCTCCTTCTTTTTTCATAATAGTCCATGCAGTTTTCAAAGATATTCCTGGTGAGATTTGAGCTGTTTTATCAAAATCTAAATCTTTTATTTGTGGTCTTACTGTTTCTACAAGTCTTGGTTTTTCAACATCAAAATAATCTAAAACAAATTGAGTTTCTTTGTTTAATTCGCCTAATCTTATAGGAACAGCATTAACATTTTCAGATCTGTTTTTAAAATCTGCATAAGCTATTGAAGAACAAATAGAGTCTGTGTCTGGATTCTTGTGACCAGTGATAAATATTGTTTCTTTCATTATTTTCCTCCTAGTGTTTGCTATTTAATAATTATACTTTTTTTTAAAAAAAAATTCTAGTATAACTTTCATAACTTGACCATAGCTCTTCATATATTTATTTATAGGATCAACAATCTATAGGAGGAGTATAATGATTAATGAAATAAAAAAAGGAATTGGTCTTACTGAAGCAGAAGTTGAAATTAGAAGAAAGAAATTTGGATATAATATTCTAGAACAAAGAAAAAAAGTTTCAGCAATAAAAATTTTCATGCAACAGTTTAATGATTTTATTACCTGGGTTTTGATTGGAGCAACACTTATTTCGGGTATTATGGGAGAAAAGGCAGATGCAATTACAATATTAATTATTGTAATTATGAATTCAATTTTAGGTTTTATTCAAGAGTTTAAAACAGAAAAATCTCTGGAGGCACTAAAAGAATTAACATCTCCAACAGCAAAAGTGTATAGAAATAGTAAAGTAACGGTGATAAGAGCTGAACTATTAGTGCCTGGAGATGTTTTACTTGTTGAAAGTGGAGATAGGATCTCCTCGGATTGTATACTTACAGAATGTAATAATTTGAAAATTGATGAATCACTACTTACGGGGGAATCAGAAGGAGTTTTAAAAAATTTAAAAGATGAAAGTAATAGGATATATATGGGGACCACCGTCATAAATGGATTTGCCAAGGCGAAAGTAATAGCGATAGGTATGAATACAGAAATGGGTAAAATCGCAAAAATGATAGAAAGTATAGAGGAAGAAAAATCACCACTTAAGGAAAAATTGAATTCTTTAGGTAAAATATTAGTTTTGGCTTGTCTAGCTATTTGCTTTCTTGTAACAGTAATGGGGATATTAAGAGGAAATGATAAATATGAAATGTTTTTATTAGGAGTTAGTTTAGCGGTTGCTGCAATTCCGGAAGGTTTATCAGCAATTGTAACAGTTTCATTAGCATTAGGTGTTGGAAGAATGTTAAAAAGAAATGCATTAGTAAGAAAGTTACCAGCAGTTGAGACATTAGGATGTACTTCAGTAATTTGTAGTGATAAAACTGGTACTTTAACTCAAAATAAGATGACTGTACAAAAGGCATATTTTAATAGAAAAAGTTTTTCTATTGATAACATAACTAAAAGAAAATTAATAGATTTAAATGATGAAATAATTGCTAAATCATTTGTTACTTGTAGTGATTTCATTATTGAAGAAAAGAATAGAAATACTATTGAATTAAAAGGGGATCCTACGGAAATTGCTCTTGTTAAGGCATTTTTTACTGATGAAAATAAGTTGATGAATTTCATGAAAAGAGGAAAAAGAGTATACGAAATTCCTTTTAATTCAGATAGGAAAATGAAGACAGTTGTTGTGAAAGAAAAAGGTAAATTAAATAGTTATACCAATGGTGCTCCTGAAAAGTTATTAGAAAAATGTAAATTTATATGGGATAACAATGATTATAGAATTATGAGTCAAAGTGATAAGAAGGCAGTATTAAATGAAATAAATAAAATGTCTGGTGAAGCATTAAGATGTTTAGGTACAGCATTTAATCCAAATATGAATAGATTAAACAAAAAATCCTTAGAAGACAATCTTATTTTTATTGGACTCGTTGGAATGAAAGATCCACCGAGAAAAGAGGTTAAAGATGCTGTATTAAAATGTAAGCTTGCTGGAATAAAACCAGTTATGATTACAGGTGATCATAAAAATACAGCATATGCTATTGCGAAGGAACTTAATATTTGCAGAAATGAAAAAGAAGTAATAACAGGACCAGAATTAGATAAGTTAAAAGAATCAGAACTGGCTAAAAAATGTAGAACTATTACAGTTTTTTCAAGAGTAACTCCAGCACATAAACTGAAAATAGTTAGTGCCTTCAAGAAAAATGGAAATATTGTTGCAATGACAGGAGATGGTGTAAATGATGCACCAGCTGTAAAGGAAGCAGATATAGGTATTGCAATGGGTATATCTGGTACTGATGTTACAAAAGAATCATCTTCAATGATTTTGCTTGATGATAATTTTTCAACTATTGTATCAGCTGTTGAAGAAGGAAGAGTTATATATGATAATATTAGAAAGTTTATTAGATATTTATTGGCCTGTAATATAGGGGAAGTACTAACTATGTTTATAGCATCAATAATCAACATAAGTGTACCATTACTTCCAATACAAATATTATTTATAAATTTAGCTACTGATGGATTGCCAGCGATAGCATTTGGAGTTGACCCAGCCGATAAAGATATTATGATGCGTAAGCCAATTAATAAAAATGAGGGTATATTTGCCAGAGGACTTAAAGAAATGATAATTATAAGAGGTGCATTAATAGGAGCTTGTACTGTTTTGGCATTTTTATTTGGAAAATATTACGGTATGAATTTAGCCGAATGTAGGACAATTACTTTAGGAACTCTTATTATGTCACAGCTTTTCCATGTATTTGAATGTAGGTCTGAAAAACATTCTGTATTTGAAATTAATATATTTTCAAATGTATATTTACTTGGGGCTGTTTCGGTATCTATTGCTATGTTAATTAGTATAATTTATTTACCGTTTCTACAAAATATATTTCATACTGTTGCATTGAATAAAGGACAATGGCTTATTGTTTTATTTTTTTCAGGGGTAATATTTATGACTAATAGTTTATATCTGTTGTTAGCAAATAAAACTAAAAAATAATTTTAAATAAAAAAGTCTCTCTCAATAAATGAGGGAGACTTTTTTTATTTAAATACAAAAAATTTAGTAACTATAAAACTAAGAGTTCCGGTTATTATAGACGCTATTAAATTAGAAATATTAGCCCAATAAGATGGATTTAAATTTACATTTATTGAGGTTAATGAAACTAGGATTAATCCATTTGCAATGGCCGATGTTCCTAATACAATCATATAAGAAAAATATGATTTTTTTGTTGTATTTGCTTGAAAAGTAAATTTTTTATTCATTATGTACCCATTGATGGAATATATAAATAGAGATATAATTTTATAGAAAAATAAAATTGGTCCGGTATAAGTGTGGAATAATCCCATTAGTAAATTAATAATTGCAAAGTCGATGATA
>DAOUPR010000210.1 GCA_030626065.1 Clostridium sp.
AATATATTTTCATCATATTCTATATAAACCGCCTCTGCATAACCAGTCTCTTCATTACATACCTTTTCATATGTAGGTTTTTCACCTTTCCCATTTGCATATCCTACCTTTGTATTAATCACACCTTCTAAGTTATCGAAATATGCTTGAACTCCCCAAAAACAACCTCCAGCAAATACTAGCTTTTTCATGTAATCATCTCCCTGTTTTCCCATATTTTAACCCCTTCAATTTAAAACTATACTATTATATTCACTTTACTTCCATCTTTAGATTCAATATCCACAATATTTATTCCTTTATACTCTTTTAAGAGTATATCTATACTCTGCCTAATTTCCTTGAAATTAATGTACCTTACATACTTTTTTACGTCATCATCCACATCAATTTTACCTCCTTCAACCATTTTTAATACCTTACTAATTTGCTCCTTCATATCAATACCTTCACTTTTTAATTATTTTCATTTACCACTAAATTTTGGTCTTCTTCTGATAAATTAACATAGGCTATAGTTCCGATAAGCATTATTACTGCAAGTATAAGAATTGTACTATACGAAGGAATGATGTCTAATAATTTACCAGTCATCATTTGCCCTATCGGCATTGCTGCCATAGCGAAAGTTGTTAGTACTGAAAATACCCTACCTCTCATTTTTTCTTCTATTACACTTTGTAGTCTTGTCATTAATACAACATTAGTTATTATGGTTACTGTAACAGCTATCATTCCTAAAAGAATTAATATAATCAACGGAATGTAGTAAATATTAATTCCATTTAAAATTATTGGTGTAGTGGTTAATGCTATTAATAAAGAAATTAATGTCAATAAGGAAAAGGATCCTATAATTATTTCTCTAACTTTAAATTTTTTACTTACTATAGCTACAAAGAATGGTCCACTCAACGCACTTAATGATATTACACCTTCTAGTAACCCAAACTGAAAATCAGTCACAAACAATACTCGTTTTGCAACATAAGGCAGCACAACTGAAAATAATGGTCCTAATGAAAAATTAGCTATTAAACAACAAAATCCTAACACCATCAATTCTTTACTTCTACATATATATAATATACCTTCTTTAAATTCATCAAAGAAACTCTTCGAACTATTATCTTTCTCTTCTTCTATAACTTGAGTATCTATTTTATTTTCAATTTTAATAAAAGTTTCTGATAATGAAGAAAGGTAAAAGCTAAAAGCATTTATAATAATTATTGACCCAAGACCGAAAATTGAGAACAGTAACCCACCAAGTATAGGTCCAACAATAGATGCCATGCTTTCAACTAGTGAATTTAGAGAATTAGCATTAACTAGCTCCTCTTCTTTTGCAATCTCTGGTATTATTGATGTTACAGCTGGATTAAACATTGATGACACTAAAGATAGTAAAATAACTGCTGTATATATATGCCATAATTCTAAATGTCCAAGTCTTAAAAATACTAAAGCTAGTATCAAAGTAATCGAACCACTTACTATATCAAGTGTTACAATTATTTTTTTCTTATCGATTCTATCTACAATAACCCCACCTAATGGCCCTAATATCAATTGAGGAATCAGTGCAATTGCCAAAACTGATGCAAATAATGTCCCTGACCCAGTAGTATTTAATACATATAAGGATAATGCAAAATTCTGAAGTGTTGTTCCTGTGTATGAAGTGAATTTCCCAAAGGCTAATAAATTCAAATTCTTATTCTTAATCTTCACCGTAATACCCCCACTCCTTTCTATTTTCTAATCATTTTGAATAGCTTTTATACCATCATCAGGAGTAATTTCCCCTTTTTCTAATTTTTCGATGATATCAGAGCTATCTACTTTATTTTTCTTGTTTACTTTATATCCTAATGACTCAACAACATTATCTAATTTTGAACGAACTGTAGGATAGGATATTCTCATTTCTTTTTCAACATCTTTTATATTACCCCTACACTTTAGAAACACTTCAACAAATCTTAATTGGTCTTTATCTAAATACGAAAACTTAGATAGTTCAAATTCATTTTCAATAACTGTATTGCATTTAGTGCATTTTAATTTAGTTACATTTAGTTTTGAACTACAAACTGGACACTTACTTAAAACTTTATATGCCATATAATCCCCTATCCTTATTCCAATAAATTTATAACTAAGTTACTTTGTTTACATTTTTTCCTTTATTAGTAAGATTATAAAACATATTCTCAAACAAATCAATATGGTAATTAAAAATATTAAGTTAATTATTAATATTTTTAATAAATTATTTTATAATGAATAATTTATTTTATTACAAAATTAATATTTTCAATATATTCACTACTAGTCCAATAGTAAAGTTAAGATACTCAAAATCACAAAAGGCTTTGATGAATATAAAATAAATAGCTTATAACAGATTACTAAAAAAATCCAACAATTGATTTAATCGTTGGATTTTATTTATATCTATTTTGTTTTATTATTTAATAATTTAACTACTTATATATATTAAAGATTTTCTGACCAAAGGGAAGAAAATCCACCTTAATTGTTGCATTGTGCATTGCAATTATACTATCGCTTCCCATATTGGTAAACTACTACAGCTACTCCTATAATTAAACAGCTGCCTAATAAGCTTAATACATCTGGAACCTCTTTCCATATTAAAAATCCTATTATACCTGAAAAAATTATATTTGTATAATTATAAATAGAAACTTCTGATGCTGGTGCAAATCTATATGCATGAGTTAATGTTAATTGTCCTAAAGCTGCAAATACTCCTGTTAAAATTAAATATACTAATTGAATAAGAGTAGGAATTTTAAAATTAAGCATCATAAGTGGAAACATAACTACTATGGAAACAAATGAAAAGAAAAAAACTATTACAGCTGGATTCTCTTTATCTTTTAAAAATCTTATTATTGTATAAGCAACTCCCGCAAACATAGCGGAAGCAAAACCAGAAAGAGCTGGTAAAATTGATAAATCAAATTTAGGCTTTATCACAAGCATTGCTCCTATAAATGCAATAAACAATGCAGGTATTTGAATTTTATTGAGTTCTTCTTTTAAAAAAGCTACTGCAAATATAGTTACAAAAAATGGTGAAAGTCTATTCAAAATTGAAGAATCAGCTAAATTTAATCCATTTATTGCATTAAAATAAAGTACAACCCCAATAAGTCCACATAAAGACCTTGCTATAAGATATTTTCTATTCTCTTTTTTGCCAAAAGGACTATCCTTTGTTTTTCTAACAACCCATAACGCTATAAAAAATGAAATAAAATTCCTAAAAAACACCTTTTCATAAAGAGGTATGTCACCAGACAACTTAACAAATGCACCCATAATCGCAAAGAAAAAAGATGATATAACCATATATATTATTGCTTTAGATTTACTATTTTTCATATATAAATTCTCCTATTTTGTCTTTATTCCTTATAATACTTTTTTTATTATAAGAACTAAAACCAATTATTTAAACGATAGTTTAAAAATCAACAATATTTTAAAATACAACTTTATTTGAAAACATCCTAATTATATCACACAAAAACAAAAAAACGTTGCTATAATTGAAACTTTAAGTTTCAATTATAGCAACGTTTTTTTTAAGTAACCTATTACTTTTGATTTACAAAACTAACGAATCTCAAGAAAGCTTCTTTACCTGTGTTATCTCTTTTATATACTCCTGCATGCTCAAGAACTTTCATAAATTTTATTCCAACTTCTTTTCTTAATATTTCTTCGACATTAGAATTATCGATATCACTATATTTATTCTTAATTTCTGCTGCCCAAACTGCATGTTTAGCTATTTCTTCATTATTAATAATCTCTAAACTATCATCTATTAAATATTCTTCTAAGCCTTTCAATTCTTTTTTTAATCTTGCAGGTAAAACTGCCAATCCCATAACCTCAATAAGTCCTATATTTTCTTTCTTTATATGATGAACTTCTTCATGTGGATGGAATATTCCTAATGGATGTTCCTCTGTAGTTCTATTATTTCTAAGAACTAAATCAAGCTCAAATAATTCTCCTCTTCTTCTAGCAATAGGAGTTACAGTATTATGTGGAGTTTTTTCAGAATAAGCAAAAACATCAGCTATTTCATCACTGTATTCTCTCCATTTATCTAATATTTTTTCTCCTAATAAAGCTATCCTTTCTTTATCAATTCCACTAAGTCTAATAACTGACATAGGCCATTTTACTATACCAGCATTAATGTCTTCGTAGCCTTCAAATACTATTTTTTCTTCTATAGGAGCTTTTTCCATAGCAAATTTATAATGCCCACCTTGAAAATGATCATGCGATAATATTGACCCACCTACGATAGGTAAATCAGCATTTGAACCTACAAAATAATGTGGTAATTCCTCAACAAACTGTAAAAGTCTATCAAAAGAACTCTTAGAAATTTTCATTGGAACATGCTCTCCACGGAATACTATACAATGTTCATTGTAGTACACATATGGCGAATATTGAATAAACCACTTGTCTCCCATTAATTCTATTGGGATAATTCTATGATTTTGTCTTGCAGGGTGATTAAGTCTTCCTGCGTATCCTTCGTTTTCTTTACATAAAAGACATTTTGGATAAGAAGATGATTTCATATTTCTTGCTGCAGCTATAGCCTTAGGGTCCTTTTCTGGTTTAGATAAATTTATAGTAATATCCAAATCTCCATACTCAGTTTCAGCTTTCCACACTAAATTTTTAGCAATTCTGTCAGTTCTTATATAATTAGATGCTTTACTCAAATTATAATAATAATCAGTTGCTTTCACTTTATCTACTTTGGATAAATCTTTAAATCTTCTAATAATTTCTGAAGGTCTAGGCATAAAACAATCCATAATTTTAGTATCTAAAAGGTCCCTATAAACAGTTGAATTACTATCTAACTTACCATTTTCAAATGCCCAATTTAATATATTTTCTAATATTACTGAAACATTATCATTTTTTTCATCTTCTAAAACTACCTCAGTAAAATCATCCAATCCCAAAACTTCAAGAACTCTGTTGCGAGAATAAATAACATCTTCCGTTTCTATAAGCCTATTATCAAGAGCATAGTCTACTAATCTACAAATTTCTCTATTAATATCAACCATAATAATCCTCCTCTTGTTCTTTTTTCTATATTTTAAAGAGTTGTTAATTTATAAAGTATTATTTATCTTAAAAATTTTTACTTATAAATAATTTGCAATGTACAATTGTAGATGCTTCTCTCCTGTCGTCGTGAATCTTTAATTATTTAATTGATTAAAATATTTTGCGTAGCAAAATCATCCTTAATTGCAAATTGCAAATTCCCTCTTTATACTTTGATTTACTATCATATACTTAATATTTCTTAATATTTCAATTCAATATAATTAGATGATTTTAATTAAGTGTTTTAATATTGAATTTAATACATAATATGGTGTCATTATTGTATTCTAAATAGACTATACAGGGTATAGTTTTCAAAAAATCTATGACTGCCATATTGGAATCCATTTAACTACAGTAGTAAAAACTCCCACATCTCACTGGATCTATGTCCTAAATTCCTTCGT
>DAOUPR010000265.1 GCA_030626065.1 Clostridium sp.
CTTTTATCTTTTATCTTTTATCTTTTGATTGTGCATTGTGCATTGTGCATTGTGCATTATTAAATACTATTCTCCCTCAATACTATTAATTATAGCCGGAATGCCCCCAATATCCAGATTATCAACAATAATTGTAAGCTTTTTGTTTAATAATTGAGGAATAGTAGTATACATTTCTTCTTTAAGTGAATCTATTGTAATTGTACTATTCTTATTCACAGTTACATGGAGTTTATTAATTTTACTAATTTCTTTTGCCGCACATACCTCTTCTAAAGAATCAATGATTTTTTCAAATAACAAGTCATTCATTTTTTTACCCCCGATTTTTTCTAAATTAAGTTTTAATATAATGTTCTGTTTTAACAAATTATTGATATTAACTAATTGCTTTTTGATATAAGGTATTCGTTCTTAAATTAATGTGTCATTTACACATTATTATTAAGCATACCATTTTTAATTAATTATATGTTTTATAGACAATCAATATTACAAAATCAGATAATTATATAATATTAATAATATTTCTATCAATATCTATAATAAGAATATTAAATCAGTTATACTTTATTAATATATTCTGCCAAAATTAGTAAATTCCTTGTTATTTTTTTATTTTTTAACGAAAAAATAAAACAATATCCTATTAAGGCTATTGTTTTAAAGAATTATTGATTCAGAAAGTATTATTATTATTTTATACTTCCTCTTATTTTTATTTTAATTTCCTCTGCAGGTTTTACAGGCTTATAATATGGTTTTAATATTACACAAGCTAATGGTGGAACCTTTATTTTTATGCTACAAGGTTCATTATTCCACTTTTCTTTATTTGCAAAAAGTATCTCCTCCATAACCTGATCAGATCCACCATACATTTCTTTATCACTATTAAAAATTTCCCTATAGCATATTTTTTCAGGGACACCTAAGCAATAATCATAATGAACCTCTGGCGTAAAATTACATACAAAAATCAGGTAATCATTTTTTTTCTTTCCTGTTCTTTTAAAAGAAACAATACTTTGCTCACTATTAGAATGGTCAATCCAAGTAAATCCTTCATATGAATGATCTACTTCCCAAAGTGCTGAGTGTGACTTATATAAAACATTAAGTTTTTTAACATATTCTTGCATCTTTTTATGGCTAGGATAATCTGTTAAAAACCAATCAAGCTCTTTTTTGAAATCCCATTCAATAAACTGAGCAAATTCGCCTCCCATAAAAAGAAGTTTTTTACCAGGATGACCTATCATATATGCATAAAATAATCTTAACCCTGCAAATTTTCTCCAGTAGTCTCCAGGCATTTTATCAATAAGAGATTTTTTACCATGAACAACTTCATCATGTGATAAAGGCAACAAAAAATTTTCTGACCAAGTATACATTATTGAAAATGTAATGAGGTTATGATGCCACTTTCTATGAACGGAGTCTTTACTCATATAATCTAACATATCATTCATCCAACCCATATTCCATTTATAGCTAAAACCTACACCACCTACATAAGTTGGCATTGTTAATAACGGCCATGTACTTGAATCTTCAGCAATTATAAGAGGATTTTTAAAATACTTAAACAAAACTTCGTTCATCTTCTTTAAAAAGTCTACAGCTTCTAGATTTTCTATGCCACCAAACTCATTTCTTACTGACGTATCCGACTTCTTTCCATAGTTCAAATGAAGCATATTTGCAACAGCATCTACCCTAATACCATCAATATGATATCTTTCAAACCAAAATACAGCATTAGAAATTAGGAAGGTACTTATTTCTTTCTTTTTAAAATCAAAGTTTGCAGTTCCCCAATCATAGTTTTCTGCAACTAAGGGATTATCATTTTCAAAAAGATGAGTATTATCAAATTTATAAAGTCCATGCTCATCTTTACAAAAATGACCTGGAACCCAGTCTAAAATTACTCCTATTTCATTTTCATGACATTTATTGACTAAATACATAAAATCCTTTGGTTTTCCATAACGAGCTGTAACAGAATAATACCCTGTAATTTGATATCCCCATGAATCATCTAAAGGGTGTTCCATAATTGGCATTAATTCAATATGTGTATACCCCATCTCAGAAACATATTGTACTAATTTATCCGCTGTTTGTTTATATGTAAGAAAAGTTCCATCTTTATGCTGTTTCCATGATCCTAAATGAACTTCATAAATATTTATAGGACTATTTATAATATCAATTTCTTCTTTATCTTTTATCCACTCTACGTCAGTCCAGTCAAACCCCTTCAGTTCTTCAATAACTGATGCATTTTTGGGCCTTAATTGTGATGAAAAAGCATATGGATCTGCTTTTAATACAGATTTATCTTCACTCGAAAAAATCTGATACATATAAGCATCCCCTTCAAAAACTCCTTCAACAAACATTGTCCATATTTCCTCTTCATATTGCATCTTAAAATTGGTACCATCCCAATTATTAAAATCTCCAACAACCCTTACTTCTACAGCATTAGGTGCCCAAACCGCAAATCTAACTCCTTTAATTCCATCAATTGTGTCTATATGACTACCCATAAATTCATAACTTTTGAAATTAGTACCTTCATGAAAAGAATGTCTATTAAAAGATGATAATACCACTTTTTTTTCAGTCATTAAAGTCACCTACTTATTCTTATAGTGTTCACTCTGGTTTTTACTCTTACCGGTTTCCTTAAATATGTTTATTCTATCATATATTCCATATTATTCAAATATAATATTGTTAATTTTTCTTTTGAACAATTCTTTTAATATCTTTAGAAGGAATATATTCACTTTTACTAAACCCTTTTTTGAAAAATCTCACTTGCTTATAAGCAATCTTTTCTCTTTCGAAATCCAGTATATCTATTCTATCACCTCTATAAATCAGTGGTTCTCGTCTATTCTTTAAATATATTTCTACAATCATTGTTTTTCCTCTTCATCCTTAAATTTTTTTTCGATATAGTAAGTTACAATAAAATAAGTTACTAGTAATCCAATACTTAAATACATCAACGGTCTATTATTTGTTACTGGACATACCTCATCTGGCAATCCCCTTCTATCAAAATAATACGTTTTAACCAAAGTATACCCAGATAATATGATTGCTACTAAAAAATAAATATTAGAAATAAGTTTTACTTTTTTATGATTCATATGCCACCTCCAAGTAATGAATATAGTTCACAGTGCATAGTTTAAGTATGATTTTGCTGAGACAAAATCTTTATATTAATTAATATCTTCATTATAGCTTTTTCTCAAATTTAAACCAACTTTCCAATCTGCCTACTGTACCTGCAACCATCATTAATGCAAAGGCTGCTTTTGGAAACCAACTATCAGCATAAAAGAATACGACTAGAACTAAAATCCCTAAAACAAATAAACTTAGATTCGATAGTTTGCTGTTAATGGGCTTAGCTTTGGATGAAATAGCAGCAGATTTCATCATTTCAGCATAACAATTATTATGATACGCTTTTACTCTTAAAAAATCACTTAAAACCACTAAATCTTCTCTATTAGATATTTTATCTCCACAAAATGAACAAATAACTTCTTCATTTTCTTTTATACAAATCCCCCCTATACTAGTACTAATAACTAGAAAACTCACAATTTCTATTTACATAATTATACCATAATGTAGAAAAAACTTAATAAATAAATCTTCGTTTTACAGCGTAAAATACCCAAAAGGACAACTTTAAAATTTAAAGTTGTCCTTTTATATAAATGTAACTTCACTGCAAAAAATTGTCTATTTAATAAGCTTTATACCTTCTTCTGTAATAGATATTCTTTTTCCTTTTAGAAGCCTTCCAACAGCTCTTTTAAATGCATTCTTACTCATATTCATTCTAATTTTTATCTCATCAGGAGAACTTTTATCATTTAAAGGTAATTCACCATCATTTTCATTAAGTGCTTTAAGTATCGCTTCAGAATCTATGTCCATTTGGATATAAGCTTTCTCTCTCATACTTAAATCCAATTTTCCATCTTCTTTTACATTTGTTACTCTAACACTAATTTTATCTCCTCTTTTTAAATCTCCAAATACTTCTC
>DAOUPR010000051.1 GCA_030626065.1 Clostridium sp.
CTTTTGAATATCAATCAAACTTCTTGCAATTGACAAACCAAGTCCACTTCCTTCGCTACTTCTAGATTCATCACCTCTTTTAAATCTCTCCATAAGTTCATCAGCAGATATATTCAACTCGTAGGCTGACATGTTTTTAATAGTTATTCTTGCCTTATCGACTAAGTCTTCAATATCAACATACACTCTTGATCCTTTAAGAGCATATTTAAAGATATTAGATAATAAATTTTCTAGTGATCTCCACAACAAATTACCATCAGCCATTATAAAGACTTTGTTCTCATGTTGACTTATTTTGAACACTAAGCCTGATTCAGTAATTTTATCATTGATTTCTCCAAGTCCCTGAGTTATTAATGAAACTACATCTATTTTTTCTAAATTCACTGGAATATCTCCACTAGTAGCTTTTGCAGCTTGAAACAAATCATCTGTTAATACTTTTAACCTTTGAGATTTTTGTTCTAATATTTCTATATATTCTTCCCTTTTTAAGCTATCCTCTTCATCTTTTAATAAATCTACATAAGAAATAATAGAAGTGAGTGGAGTCCTTATGTCATGTGACACATTAGTAATCAATTCGGTTTTTAATCGCTGACTTTTAACCTCATTATCCACTGCCTCTTTTAGCCCTTTTCCTATATCGTTTATATCCACCGCAAGAGCTCCAAGTTCTCCCTTTCCATTAGTTTCTATTGTATAATTTAGATTACCAGCTTTTATTTTATCTACACCGTCTTTTATTGCCTTGAATTTCTTCGCTTGCTTAAATGCTAGAAAGACTCCAATACCAATAGTTATAGGAAAGAAAAAAACAGATGCGACCACTAATGCTGGATAAACTATTGCAATAACAACAATCTTTACACCTATACTTCCACTATCATAGACACCTTTTATAAAACCAAAAAATTTATGAAAAATAGTATAAATTAATGTGTGCTTTAGAAAAGTTCTATTTTTCAGATGCTTAATCATAGAAAAAATGAAAATAAACATCAATGCAATTGCAATTAAGGTTATTGGTATAAAAATCGTGTATACATAGGAGCTGCTCTGATAATCAAAAATTTCACCCATAAAATTAAAAATTTCATTTATAATTGCACCCCAAGCTCCTACAATTGCAATACATATCCCAATATTAATATCATTATATAATTTATCAAATCTATTTAAATGTACCTCTTTATCTCTAAAACTCTTCCTGCCTATTATTAATACTAAATAAATAAATAATAATAGAAACCCCAAAAAAAATGCGCCAATTTGATATAGATTGTTAGTAACAATTGCTTTATTTTCTTTCCACTCTTTTATATTTGAATCCAAATATTCCTCAGTAAATCCTATATATATTTTCCTATCTAATGTGTCACTAGAGGTTACGTCATACTTATCAAATGATAACCACCTATAATTGTTGCTATAGTTAATTTCCTCTGGAAACACTTTTTGCTCACTTTCATCAATGATTATATACGCAGGAAATTCTTCAAAATATTTTTCTGAGGAATACAACGTATTAGAACTATTTGTTACTTCATCCTCTCCATTACTTGCATAATAAACAATACCTTCATAGGTTTTTAAGTTTTGCAAAATATTATTATACTCTGTTAAATCCTCCTGAATTAATCCTTCTTTAAAATTGGTAAACTCATCTTTATATAATTCTTCATATACTTCCTTGAACTTCTCATAGTTTTCTTCCTCAGTTAAATTCGGATTATAAAACTTTGAATTATCTCTATAATCATAAAATAATGTATTCTCACCATTTATAAGTTCATCTTCTCCAATAGAATCTCCAGCTAAAATATACTCTTTATTTTTATATTTTCCAATTATATCATTTAAATTTGATCTAATACCACTACAAACACTAATAAATTCATTACCACTATAATAACTATATTCAAAAACAATATCAAATTCACCATCTTGATTTTTTACTACCTGTAAAAACATTGTCATTGCAGTAGTTAAACAACCAATCATAAGTACAAAAACAATAAGCTTTGTTATTATTGAATGGCTAAAGCTTTTCAACTTTGTATCCAATTCCCCACACCACCTTTAAATATTTTGGTTCTTTAGGATTTATTTCAATTTTTTCTCTTATCTTTCTTATATGCACTGCTACTGTATTTTCTGGATTAAAACTGGTTTCCTTCCACACCTTTTCGTAAATTTCATCTATGGAATATACCTTACCTGCATTTGCAGTCAAAAGAGTTAGTATCTTATATTGAACAGGCGTAAGCTGCACTCCTTCTCCATCCACTGTTATAATCTTGCTTTCATCATCTATAATAAGACCGCCTGTTTTGTAAACATTGTTTTTAGTTTCCATACTCCCTAAGGTTGTATATCTTCTTAATTGAGATTTGACCCTCGCTATTAATTCTAAAGGATTAAAAGGCTTAGATACGTAATCGTCAGCACCCATATTGAGTCCCATTATTTTATCTGTATCCTCAATTTTTGCTGATAACATGATCACCGGTATATTATTTTTCTCTCTTATCTTCATAACAGTTATAAGTCCGTTCATTTTAGGCATCATAACATCCATTATTATTAGATGTATTTCATTCTTTTCAATTATTTCTAAGGCTTCCATTCCATCATAAGCTTTAATTACTTTATAACCTTCATTATTTAAATAAATTCCTATAGCTTTCACAATTTCCTTATCATCATCGCAAACTAGTATATTCAAAATGTATCCCCCCTGCATTTCCAATTATTCATATTATATCACGCCCCCTCCAAATATAGCCTATATCTTAAAAAATTTATTATTTAAGTGTTAAGTGTGAATAGTGGAGTGTTAAATGATGGATGATTTCCTTATTCTTTGGAAATCTTTAATTAAATAGCCGATTTTGCAAAGCAAAATCATCCTTAACTTCACACTTCACATTCCACATTTCACACTATAATCAAAAAACTTTATAAATAGCTTCAAATATATAATATCAACTAAATCTTAATATCTTTTTGATGAAAATCTTAATATTTTCTTAATGTTTAATAAAATTTATTTTGCAACAATTCCATTCTTAATGAATAGTATGATATTGTAAATCAAATCAAGGAGAGGATAATAATGGCCTATAGTCCACGAGAATTATTGGCTAGGATTATAAAATGTGAAGCCGGTGGTGAAGGTGAAAATGGTATGAAAGCCGTCGCTTCCGTAGTTATAAACAGAGTTAATGTACCATATGGTGAATATAGAAGACTAGGTCAGGGCGATTTGAGAAAGATTATATACCAGAAAGGTCAGTTTGACTGCGCAACTTCAGTATTAAAAGGTTTGCCTAATCCACAAACTATATGGGCTAGTCCACCTGAACAAATACATTATGATATCGCTGACTGGGTTTTAGCCGGTAATAGACTTTATACAACTGGTGCCTCTTTATGGTATTTCAACCCCTTTATTCAAACTTGCCCAGATACATTTCCATACAATGGAACAGGAAGTTATCAAGTTAGAGTTGGAGAGCACTGTTTCTATAATCCTACAGAACTTTATGCTAAAACATAATTTCTATAAATCTTCAATATAAATACATTAATTTAAAAGGAGAGTAATTTTTAATGAGAGTTCCAAATATGTATAATCAAGTTCCAATGTATCCTAGATTTCCCATGTTTCCCCAAATACCAATGATGCCGATGTCAGATCCTGATACATTATTTGACGATTCACGTCAAGAAAATCCTATAACTCCACCAGGCACTACAGGTGGACCAGATTTCACAATAGAGCCAGGACCACCAGTTCAACAAGATACAAAATATACTCAAGGTTGGTTAACTACACAAATAGGGAAATATATGAAATTCGAATTCTTAATCGGAACTAACTTCTTCATAGACCGTGAAGGTATTTTAACAGAAGTTGGAATTAGCTATATTGTTATTAGAGAATCTGGGTCAAATGATCTGGTAATGTGTGATATATATTCAATTAAATTTGCTAGAGTTTTTGATGACCAAAATAAAGCTAAATGCGTAAAATAGAATTCTTAAATATCATTTAATTTTAAAACTATCAGAATACATTTATATATTCTGATAGTTTTATTTTTTACGTACAATGACTTCCTATTTAATATTTATATCATAGAAAAGAAGCATTTAAAATTAAAAATAGCAAAGCTTGTCATTTTAAATTGAACATTCTTACATTTCTAAAAATTAAAGACCATTCACCCAATAATTTTATTAAATATTTATACTCATAATACCCAATACTATCTATGTAAAAATCAAAAAAGGAGATATTTTTATGGCATTTATTTGGTTTCTAATTTCAATTTTAGTAATAATATTAATTTTAATATCCGTAGTTTCTCTTAAAATCACATTTGATTCAAATGAACATCTTGACTTTCATATTAAGATTACTTGGTTAAAATCTTTATTTAGAACAATTATACAAAATAATGATACTGATATTTTTCTAACAGTATATTTGTTTAATAAAAAAATACTAACAAAACCAGTAAAAGCAAAATCAAAAGAATCAAACAAATCAAAAAATCATAATAACAAAGTTTATTATTTAAAGCAAGTTAAACCAAATTACATTTACATAGATACTTCTTATGGTTTCCAAGATCCATCTACTACCGGAATAATTTGTGGAGTAATAAATTCATTTGCGCAATTACTAAATATAAACGATGTGTGTAACGAAGCCGATTTTACTGCTGAAAAAAATTATTTTAATATTAACGGTATCATCAAATTAAATATTGCTTCTACTCTTATAAAACTATTAAAATCATATATGAAAACACGTAAATTTGCATATGGAAAATAAACTGTCCGTATTAAATTCTTGATAATAAACTATAAATAAACTTAATTTATACTTTCTCAAAACTCAATAGTTTAAAACGTTTTGAACACCTATAAATTATGTTGAAATAGTTTATATATATATTGTAAAAACCAAGGAGGAATAATTATGCAAGAAACTCAAACTATCGATACATTATTCACAGATTTACAAAACTTTGTCAAAAACGATTCTGTATTAGGAACTCCAGTCCCTGTAGGTGATAAAACTTTAGTTCCAATTGTTTCAGTTACAATGGGTTATGGAAGTGGAACAAATAAAAGTAATCCCGTTAAATCAGATGGAGGAGCTGGAATTGGCCTTGGAGCCAAAATATCAACTAATGCAGTTGTAGTTGTAGACAAAGATACTGTTTCCATGCTTCCAGTAGGTTCAAAGGGTGACGTCAATGCTCAATCAAATTCCAATGGTGTTATGACTGACCTTGTAAATAAAATACCTGAAATGATAACAAATTTTAAACAAGGTGGCCAACCACAAAATCCGGGTCAAAACCAACAACAAAACCAAGCACAAAACCAAGGACAGAATCAAGGACAAAGCCAAGGACAAAACCAAGGACAAAGTTCATCACAAAGTTCATCACAAGGTTCTTCTCAAGGTTCATCACAAGGTTCATCACAAGGTTCAATGCAAAGTTCAGCTCAAAATCAAAAGAAACCTGGATCAAAATAAATTAATTATAGCAATTTAGGTACAATAAAAAAAGAATCTTAATCTAGAGACAATCTTAGATTAAGATTCTTTTTGCCGTGCTCTTTTGTTTATAAATCAACCAAACCCTTTCGCTGGTCTTCAGTTAGTTCTATTTCTGGTGAATTTGATAAATCAGTATTTCTATTTTCTACAATTAATACTGAAGCATCTTTACTTAATGTATGGCTATGCCATACTCCTTTTTTTACATTATACAATTTCAAAGGTTCCAAATCCACTTTAAATATATTATCTATTTTGTCTTTACCTTCACCAATAAACAAACTAAATTTACCGCTTAAAAGGACAAAGACTTCATCACTTTCATCGTGTTTTTGAAATTTCGATATATTATGCGGAAGAAGTTCATCACAATAATTCAAAACTGCTACTCTCCATTGAGCATAATCTATAACGGGAGAGTACCCTTCTTCTTTATATTCTCTTATTTCAATTAGCTTTTCATTCAAAAGAATATCCTCCAATCTATGATAATTCGACACAGATATTAATTATATCTTTGGTTTTGATATTATTTTTTAAATTCAGAACAAGAATCCCTCTGAATTAATTCTACCGGTACTATTTTTTTTAATTTATACTTTGTTTTTTCATCAATCTGTTTAACTAAAATATCTACGGCTGATTCACCTATATCATCTAAATTTTGCCTAATAGTAGTTAGTTTTGGGGTTAAATAATTACACATTTCTATATCATCAAAGCCAATAATGGAAATATCCTCTGGCACTCTAAGGCCTTCTTCTTTTATAGCCTCTATTGCTCCAAAAGCGATTCTGTCTGATGCAGCAAACACGGAATTAGGTATTTCATCAAGTGCTAATAATTTTTTCATTGCATTATAACCACCAGCAATATTAAAATTCATTCCCTCAGCAAGATATCCCTCTAGAATAGGTAAATTCAACTCTTTCATTACCTTTTTATAGGTCTCTTTCCTCACATCACTCGGCCAATTATTATCTTCTCTTGTTCCAATAATATGTGCTATTTTTCTATGACCTAAATCATATAAATGTTTAATTGCTAATCTACACCCTTGTTCATTATCTGATGTAACAGTTGCTGTATTGTCATTAAACATATCAATAACCACAATAGGAAACTCACTATTAATCATTTCTTTAGTTTCTATACTATTTGGGTCAGTACACACTATAGCTATTGCATCAACATGCATATATCTAAAATATTCTAAGTAAGTAGTATTATTTAATCTTTCATTTTTAGTTCCAAATAGTAAAGCATATCCATATTTATCTGCTTGTTTTTTAAATCCTTCTATAACACCTGCGAAAAAAGAGTGATTGAATCCAATACCAAGATTCTCAAAGAACACAACGCCTAGTGTCCAGGTTTTTTTTGTCGATAAAAATTGTGCTTGAGAATTTGGTCTAAATCTTTCTTCTTTAAGGATTTTTTTTATTTTTTGTCTAGTTTTATCGCTGACATCAGGATAATTGTTTATAACTTTTGAAACTGTAGTAGGTGAAACACCAGCTTTTTTAGCTATTTCATAAATGGTTGCCATAAATAATACCTTCTTCCACTTCAACTCACAATCAAATTTTAGATTTACTGTTTTTCTACAATAGTAAATATATTTTGCTACTATTTATTATAACACTATTCTGACAGTCCATTAACTCATCGCTCAAAAAATCATCTAATTTATGTTAACTTAATCTATCAGCTGTATCTTTGCAAGTTACAAAAACATCATAAATAGTTTTATACCTACATATCATCACACGAGTCTAAATTTCTTACTTTGATTTCCTATTTGAACTTCAATTCCACGTTTTTCTTCAACCAAATTTAGATACTCATCATATAGGCTAAGTTCTTTTGTTCCTAGTTTTAAAGTAACCACTTTTTCTTCCCCTGCTTTTAAATTAACTTTTTTAAATGCTTTTAAGGATTTTAGTGGACGTGTAACAGATGCATACATATCCTTTAAATACAGCTGAACAACTTCATCTCCGTCAAACTCACCTATATTTTTAACTTTTACTGAAACTTCAACACCTTCACCTACATTGACCTCATCTGGAACATTTATTTCACTATATTCAAATTCAGTATAGCTAAGTCCATAGCCAAAAGGATACAAAGGCTCATATTTTGTTGTAATCTCATAACACTCATAACTTCTTGCATTGTATACTACAGGGATTTGATTTCCATCCTTAGGAAATGAAATTGTAAGCCTTCCTGACGGATTATATTCTCCAAATAAAACATCTGTAATTGCTTCTGCTCCTTCTGTTCCTGGCAAATAAGTCAAGAGAATAGACGGTATATTCTCGTCTTCCCATATCATATGTTGAGGTCTTCCAATTACTGCAACCATAACGACAGGAATACCTGTTTCGTATGATGCTTTGAGCATATCTTCTTCATCTTCTTCTAACTTCATACTCATGGAATCACCAAGCCATTCAGAATGTGGTTCTTCCCCAACAACAGAAATACATACATCAAAATCCTCTTTTGATATATTTTTTTCTTTTAACTCATTAATATCAGCAATATATGTTATTTTTGTTTCCTGAGACACTTTATCTTTTATAGTATCTAATATAGTTTTACAAGTTAATTCTTCTTCCTTTGCACTACCCCAACCTAGAGTCCAACCTCCACAAAGATGTCTTTTACTATCAGCACATTTTCCTGTTACAAGTATTGATTTTATATCTTTTGATAAGGGTAATAATTTATCTTCATTCTTCAAAAGAGTCATTGACTCTAAAGCTAATTGTTTCGCTACCTTCTTGCTTTTATTACTTCCAATTAGTTTTGAAGCATTTTCAACATCAATAGGCTCTTTCTTAAACAATCCAATTTGGAATTTAACTCGTAATGCGTTTCCAGCAGCCTCATCAACTCTCTCCATTGAAATTCTGCCTTCTTCTACTAATTCCTCCATTATATCTACTGCTTTTAAATCGGCAACAGCCATATTGATATCAAGTCCAGCATTAAATGCTTTTTCAATAGCGTCTTTTCTGCTAGCAACAATTCTATGTCTGCTAAGAAGTCTATAAACATCTTCCCAGTCTGACATTGTAACACCTTTAAATCCTAATCTTTTTCTTAAAAGGTCGGTAAGAAGTCTTTTAGAAGCGGGCATTGGTGTTCCATTTACATCTCCACCATTCACCATTATAGCTTGTACTCCACCTTCAATAGCAGTCTCAAATGGTGCCGCATGAGTTTCTATTATACTTCTATCAGATAAATCAGCAGGAGTTCTATCCATCCCATTACTTGATTCCCCATAACCAATAAAATGCTTTGCCGTAGCTGCAAGTTTTCCATTTGCTTGCATACCTTCAACTAATGATTTACTCATAACTGAAGCAAGATATGGGTCTTCACCTAAAGATTCGTACACTCTACCCCATCTTTGATCTCTTGCAACATCAACATTAGGCGCAAAATTACAATTAAATCCTATTGAAGATAATTCACTGCCTACTGTTTTTGCATATTCTTTGGCTAACTCTGGATTCCATGTTGCAGTAACTCCTAGATTGTGCGAATAAATAGTAGAGCCTTTCATAAAATTCAAGCCATGTACTGCATCTATTGCATATAACATAGGAATTTTAAGTCTTGTCTCTTCTACGTGTTCATCCACCTTCGATACATAATTTGCCCAAGCGCTAGGTGAACCATCATCTACTCTTGATATCCCTCCAAATAAAAGAAACCCAATATTATATTCATTCAATAATTTATGAAGAAATTCAGGATCATAAACCCCTGAATACTGCTCATCTTTATTATCTTCATTTAATTCTTCTAGACAAAAACAAGGCTCAATCATAATGCATTGCCCTAATTTTTCCCTAAGAGTCATTCTAGAGAGTAACTCTTCTATTTCTTTTTCATAGTTAAGGTTTAAACTTCTATTAATTTCATTCATATTAATTATCTCCTTTTAAATTATACCTTTTGTATCAAATCTTAGATTTAAAATCTAAATGCATCAATAAGAGAAATCGTTTTCCCTAAACCGGTTTCGTAATTTTATTATATATTTCAATCTATATAATGTCAATGTTTAAAAGACTGTTTATAATTAGATAAACACTATGATTATTATTAGCTAAATAAAAAAGCTGATTCTAGTAAAAAGTACTAAAATCAGCTCTTAGCCTATAACCAGCCTTCTTTAACACCTATATTAGACTTATTTCTTATTCGAAATATATATCTATCTTGCTGATATTACCTTCTCTTGCCATTGTTGCATATGGCTCTCCAATTACACTTCCTTCTATTTCAACTACACTATCATCATTTAACTTGATTGTTATTTTAGATGCTTTAGCTGCATTTTCCCCAAAAGTATTTAACTTTTTAGAATTATGGTATGTTACTTCAGTTTTACCTAAAAATCTAAAGGAAACTTTTCCTTCTTCATTAAACATCCATCCTGGAAGAATTGGATTTAATGTTAATTCTAATTTCTCATTCTCATAACTAAATGTTTTTTTACCTGCCATCATTATATACCAAATGCTTAACATTTCTGCCGTTGAGCCACTAAGTCTTGCAACAAACCCACGACCATGAATAGCCTCATCAGGATTCACTGAACTTGCTATAAATGATGAGTTTTCTAAAGTACTTCTTCCATAAACTTGTGGATCTAAAAATGCAGTTAATGTTGTTTGCATATCTTCATAAAATTCGTTATATAAACCTGATTGCAGTAGAGCTAATAGATATTTATATTCCATATGAAGGAATACAGATTCTCTCTCTAACCACCCTGCCGTAAAGGCTCTGGCTCTTCCTATTTCATGACTTACATCATCAAGTGGAGCCGATGTTTTATACATCTTAAGTTTCTTATCATAAATATCGCTTTCTTTTACAGCTTTGTAAAGAGCTTCTGCCTTATTCATATCTTTCATACTTTTTAAAGTACGTGCAGGTCCTTCTAAGAATAAAGGTATTGGTTTGCACTCAAATTCAGTGATTTTAACATTTTGATAGCCATTTACTGGGTTTACTTTACCTTCTATAACTTCATATTCTTTTGCTTCATAAGTGAAGAAAGTAGGGTATATACCTTTTCCATATTCTAATGCTTTAGCTAGACCTCTATTTATCTTTTCATAGAACTTCTTAAATATTTCTAAAATATATTTTGAATTAAGTTTTTCTTCTTCTCCACTAATGCCATAATGAATCTTTCCACAATATTCTTCCCTTAAAGTAGCAGTTTTATCCCAGTACTCAAATCCTTCAATTTCTCCACTTAAATAAGCATCTAAAGTTTTGTCGGTTTTCTCTAATAATTCAATCATTTCAATTGGGAAATTAAATTCTTTATCAAATTTAGAAGATACCTCTATTATAAATTCTACCAGTCTCTTAAGTTCAGCTGTTTCATTAAGCCCTGAACCAAACAAACCAGGCAATCCATTCATAGCATCATTCCAACCAGGTTTTTCAGCTTCCATTTCAATTCCCATACCTTCAGGGTCAAGAAGAACAAACTTGTTTAACGCCAATGATACTAGTTTAGCATAAAGATTTGTTTCATATATTTCGCCTTTTCCAGACTCTGTCTTTAACCAGTTTGTATCTTTAATATCTATTCCCAAATCTATACACTTTTGTTCATCTTCAAGTATAGAACCATATTGACGCACCTTACCATCTTTAACAACATACTTATCTTCTCTTGGTAAAACCTTAACTGGGCTATCAAAGTATCTATAGTTTTTATCATTAAATACGAAATTTTCTAGTTCATCAGGATATACATTTAAATAAGTATCTATAAGGTCCATGTTGTAAGTCCAATGGTCTATCCAGAAGCCTTCTCCAAAATTTGCTTCATAATTTTGTTTTGACTTAGATAATATTAAATTTAAATACTCTTCATTGGAAATTTTTAATTTAATATCATTTTCACACAAATAAGTAACTATTTTACCCGGTGTAAATTTGTCTTCTAAGATTATTTTAAATTCTTCTTTACCTTCTTCTAAATATGCTAAAACTTCCTCCATATAAGAATTATCAAAAGTAAAGGTAGATCCCTTAACTGAAAGAGGATTATATCCATTTGCTTGTATTAGACTCATGAATTGTTTTACATTAAAACTCTTAACTTTAGGATTGAATAAAATATCATTTCTTCTGTTCTGATTTACGTCTCTAAAGTTACCATTTCCTTGTGAATAAAAAGCTGGCTCTGTAGAGAAGAAATTATACTCTCTTTCCATATCTCCATGTTTTCTAGAGAATACATGATAAACATGCTGTTTATCTCCTGCCTCAAATACTAAAGGATATCCTCCTCTTAAAATATTATCTAAATAGCATTGGTCAACGTATTTATCAAATAATTGATTAGATGTTTTAGTTCTTACATCCTCAACTAAAGAATCAACTAACTTTCTTGCCATTTTTTCTTTACTTTCAATATATTCCATAGTAAATATAGATTTCTTAGCATTTAAAAGCTCTAGAGTAGAGATGTGTCCAATAACAGAACATAAAGTAAAACTATCCTTTAAAGTAGCTTTAACTGCAGTAAAACCTCCAGAAACCTTATTTTGAGCAATCTGTGTGCGTTTGTTTAACTCATCTACAGAGCAATCCCACCCTGCTGGATATGTTAAAGCTGTATTACTACCAAAAATAACATCCATATCAAATATTGTAGGAAGTAATCCTTCACTTTCTGATGAAAAAGCTAAATAAAAATTACCTTTTGTTACCTGACCAACCTCAGAAGAATCACTAGTAGTTGCTCTTAATTTATAATAAGGAATATTGTTTTCTAAATTATAAACATCAAACCAAGCCTTGTTTAAGTTTGACATTGCTTGAAATCCAGAATTGCTAATTCCATAAGGTAATATTTGTGGCAATCCATCTAGAACTTCTACTTCTTTTGCACTACCATCTAAATTAGTTATTTCTACTTTCCTTACTATTGCAGCATAGTCTTCTTTAGGCATTGTAAAGTAGATTACTTTAACTTTTAATTTTAAAGTATGATTTACTTCTTCAATCCATAATACATTTTTTTCAATAGCCATTTTTCTTTCTACTTTATCTCTAGACATTGAAGAAAATATTTCGTGAATTTCATCTTCGTATTTAATAAAAGTTCTAAATCCATGAAGCTCAATATTTTTATACATTTTATTTGCAGGAAAGAATTCCATAATTGTATTGTCTTTATCCTTAACTCCAAAGCTCCCTATCCCTTGCCCTCTATTAACATAGAAAGACCACATTGGTATTCCGTCAATTCCTGCAATACCCGGAAGGAAACTTGCAAAAGTTTTTGCTTCATCATAATCTTCAATAATAAATTCGTTTTTGTCGTTAAAATTATATTTTGTTGCCATAGTACACTCTCCTAATTATTATTTTGCATAAAAGATATTTATATTAAAAATGTCACAATTGAGTGTGGCTGTAAAGTATATGACACATACTTACCATCAACCTCAACATTTAAACTTTCGTCATTATCTGTTTCATTCATCAATATCATTGCAATTGTATTATCTTCATTTAGAAATGCTACATGTTGAACATTAGTTGCACCTTCAGTATTTACTTCTACTCTATGAGCACCTGGTTTTACGTATTTACTAAAATGACCAATATAATAAAAAGAACTATTATAATGAATCTCTTGTGTCTTTGTATCTGCAATTATTGGTGCATCACATAGATTACCTACATGGTTAGGTCCCCCTGTTTCATCTAGGATAAGATTCCAATCCAACCAACCTTCCTGCCAATTATTAAAATCTCCTATCATATTTCTACCATATCTTTCACCGGTCATCCATGACCCTAAATGTACTCCACCTTCTTGACATCCTTCACTAAATAAAATGTGTTTGTCTGGATACATATCATGGACTTTTGATAGATTTTCAAACTCTTCTGAGACATACCAATGATTAGCTACACCATATACATATTTTGCTGCTTCTGGATCATCTAATACTCCC
>DAOUPR010000014.1 GCA_030626065.1 Clostridium sp.
AGTATACTTCAAATAATATTTATTATACAAATACACTTAATGTAAATAGTATCGAACTATTTACATTAATGTGCTATACATCTCCACTCTAAGAGGATTGGAGAATTTCTCACAAGAGCAGTTAAAATAGAGCATAAAAATAAAGATGATAACTTTATATAAGAGTTACCATCTTCATTTCTTAATATTGATAATTTATTTTATTTTCACAAATATTTATGTTTAAAGGACCGCTTTCCAACGATTCTTTATAAGAAACTAGTAAATCAGATAATTCAGGATCTTGTAGATTAATTTTCCCCGCACTAATCAATGTAATATCCTCTTCATTCAAAATAGCTTGCAAGTCATTTAAATCGTTTTTTATAGTATAAGTAACCACTATCTTTTTTCCCATTTTCCCATTAAACTTCTCTAAAAAATGAAATTCTCTTTCAATTTTTTTAATATCAATTTTACCTTGTATATTGTTCATAAAGTTCGTATCCATGCCAAGATTTCCTAGTTGTTTCTCCAAATCTTCAATACTTAACCCATACTGAAAAGCAAGTCTTTCCATAAGCTTCTTCTGAATATTGTTAAATTTTTCTTCTGTTAAATTATTTTTATCCTTATACATATTAAATTTTTGAGTCATCTTCATTATGTCAAAATCACTTGTACCAACTGAATAAAAAACACTATATAAATACTGTTCAAATTTATCAACATCTTTATCCGTTACTCTATTCCTTAATTCATTAAAATCTATGACATCACTCACCAAATCACCTCATTAGTTTAAATTTATTTATAAAATTCTATTTATATACTTAAATTATAGCCCTAAGTGTACTTTTTTTAATCAATTTTATTTAAAATTTCTGTGAATATTTTTATTCTCCATCCTATTTTTTAATATCACTTCTTTATTACTTCTCTTCAATGTTCTAAAAAATGTTCTCGTAATAGAAGATATTAGAATAATTCCTGTAGCAATTGAACCTGCATTAATCAAAGTTTCTAACCCAGTATAAGCTGCCTTTTCAATATTTCCTGAAATAAATTCCGACATAGTATAGTACATTCCATACCCAGGAACAAGTGGAATAATTGCAGATAGGGCAAAAACAGTAACTGGTTTTTTAAGCACTCTAGCCATTATTTCTGAATAAATAGATACCGCTGTAGCGGCTGAAAAAAGTGATAAAGATACCGAAACCTCATTCTGAGTACAAGCCAAATATGCAATCCAACCTATTCCCCCTCCTAAGGCAGCAAAAATTAAATTTTTTCCTCTTATATTAAATAACCCTGCAAAACCAAGAGTAGATAAAACTGCAAAAATAAAATCTATAACCATAATAACCCCCATTAATTCAATGCACAATGTACAATGCACAATGCACAATTATCGTTGATTTTCTTCGTTCCTCAGAAAATCTTATCTCTTATAAATAAACTAAATTCAATACTACTCTACCCATTTCCTATACTTCAATATTATTAATATTCCTAGTAACAAATTGCCAAAAACAATAACAATAACTCACTTTATTCTTCTTCTAACAATCTTTTATTAATTAAAGATTTTGCACAGCAAAATCATCCTTAATTGTGCATTGTTAATTGTACATTGTGCATTGCCTCATCAGATACTTCCCCCAAGACCCATCCAAAGTTTCAATACTAGTCCTGTGCCAATCGCAATAGCACCCGCTATTATTATCGTTTCAACCATTCTTGATATTCCTGATACTAAATCTCCTGAAATTGTATCTCTAATAGCATTTGTTAGCAATAATCCAGGTACCAATGGCATAATAGATCCTATAATTACAATATCCAAATTATCTCCGAGATTAAAATAAAAACATATTAATGCAATTATCGCTATAAAAGCTCCTCCAAAAATGTTCACAAAAAAATCATTAGTTTTTAATTCTGTAAGTAAAATAATAAAATATTTCAAAACTACACCAATAAATCCAGCTACTAGAAAATCTCTAAATGTTCCTTTAAACATCAAAGTAAAAAACGCCGCCGCTATCCACGTAAAGAGCATAAGCATCCACTTATTATATGATGGTTGTGCCTTTATTTCATTTAGTTCAATTTTCATTTCTTCTAATGTTATCTCTTCACTACAAACTCTTCTTGACAACTCATTTACTGCAGCCACATTTTCCAAATTAACCTGTCTTTGTTTTATCCTTTTTACTATAGAAACCGTATCACCTTTTTTATCTGTAATTGATATAATTATTCCCGTTGGCATAACAAAGCTTTCTGCTTCATCTAATCCAAAAGCCATACAAATCCTACCTATAGTTTCTTCTACTCTATATGTTTCTGCTCCATTTTCTAAAATGATTTTACCTGCAAATGCAGCAACTTGTATTATCTCATTATTATTCAATGTAATTCCTCCATAAAAGATTTGCCTACCTTATTATATTAGCTATCAAACTACTATACAACACCCAAAATCATTATATTATTTTTTTATTCATAATAAGTAATTGAACTTTTTTATTTAATAAATTATAATTGTTTCAAAAGGATATATAACCCTTTGTATTAGCACGATAACACAAAATAATACACACTTATATAAAGAGTGTAAGCTCGGAGTAAATGTACCTATTTACCATAAAAACAAAGTAATTGGAGTTGTAGGCATCACAGGAGAAGCAAATCTAGTAGAAGGTTATGCCCAAATTGTTAAAGAATTAGTGGAACTACTAATTCAGGAAAAAGAAAGAAAAACCCTTCAAATTTATCATAAAAGAGCAATCAATTCTTTTGTTAAAGAGCTTATAAATAAAAACTCCCCTGAAAATATAGATGTTTTAAAGTGGAAATCAGACTATCTCAATTTCGATAGCTCAATAAATCGATACGTTATTGTTGGTGATATTTCTAATGCTAACAATCCTTTATCTAATATATCTAGAAAAAATTCAACTTCTGAAATTGAAGTACAAAAATTCAAAGAAACTATACTAGATACTATCAATACTTTTTTAAATAGCAATAATGATTTTGCCATTAATTTAATCTTTCATTTTTCAATTGGTGAAAAATGCATAGAAACAAAAGATTATAGTAAATCTTTTAAAACTGCTAATAAACTAATGAAGTTAGGTAAAAAAGTGCATCCAAACAACTTAATTTATGATTTAAATCAATATAAATTACACCTTTTTTATGATTCTATTTGTGAAGAATCAAAAGAAGATTTTCTTTCCTCTTTTCCTCAACTATTTAATGAAAAACTAACAGATAATACTATTAATATTTTAAAAACTGTAAAAATATATTTCGAAAATAAAATGAGTATAAAACAAACTTCTAAAAAAATGTTCATCCACAGGAATACTATTATTTATAGATTTAAGAAACTTAACGAAAACTATAATATCGATGTATCCGATTCATACCAATGTATGCTTTTATACAATTGTATTATTTTAGCTGAACTAGCTGGAATGATATAATGTTCTATATGTAATGAATGCTTAGTTTTTATTTGTTTTCATTGCACAAATCCTTTCTGTAATCTTTAACATTACTTGTTCTCTATGACCATTTTACTTTCTCATAAAAAGTATATAATTTACTTATGAATTAATTTCAAGTTTAGTTTATTTTCAATAGACATATAATAACCATAAAGAGGTGTTTTTATGAAAATAGTTGTTGCACCCGATTCATTCAAAGGCAGTCTTACTGCCAAAGAAGTAGCTGACTGTATTGAGTCTGGGATAAAAAAAATCAAGCCAGATAGTCAAATCATTAAATTTCCAATGGCCGATGGTGGTGAAGGAACAGTACAATCCCTAATAGATTGCACTAACGGAAAATTAATAAAAGTTAAAGTAAATAACCCTTTATTTAAAGAAATTGAAGCTTCTTACGGAATTTTAGGAGATGGAAAAACTGCCGTTATTGAAATGGCTGAAGCTTCTGGACTTCCTTTGTTAAAAAACGAAGAAAAAAATCCTCTAATAACATCAACATTCGGAACAGGGCAATTAATAAAACATGCTCTAGACTCTGGTTGTAGAAGTTTTATAATTGGCATTGGAGGTAGTGCTACAAATGATGGTGGTGCCGGAATAGTACAGTGTTTGGGCGGAAACTTACTTGATGAAAATGGAGATGATATAGCTCCTGGTGGTGGTTCTCTTTCAAAACTAAAAAAAATTGACCTATCAAATTTTGATAATAGAATAAAAGATTGTAAAATCACCGTTGCATGTGATGTTGCTAATCCTTTAATAGGCCCTAATGGAGCTTCCTTTGTATTTGGTCCACAAAAAGGTGCAGATAAAGAAATGGTAGTTCAATTGGATAAAAATTTAGAACACTACGCAAGTGTAATTAACTCTACTTTAAACATAGATATAAAAGACATTCCTGGAGCTGGAGCTGCTGGTGGACTTGGTGGTGGCTTACTAGCCTTTTTTAATGCAGAACTTAAAAGAGGTATCGACATAGTAATAAACACTGTGGACCTTGAAAGTTACATCCAAGATGCTGACCTAGTACTTACAGGGGAAGGTATGATAGATTTCCAAACTCAATTTGGTAAAACTCCTTTTGGTGTTGCAGAAGTTGCCTCTAAGTATAATGTTCCAGTTATTGGCATAGCCGGCGCTTTAGGAAAAGATATAGATATATTGTATCAAAAGGGCTTTAAATCTCTTTTTTCTATAACTGATAAGCCAATGTCATTAGATAATTCAATAAAAAATTCAAGAGAATTAGTTTCAAGTGTAGCAGAAAGAATAATAAGATTATTATAAATTTAAATCAACTTTCTAAATAAAATTAAATAATACGTTAATTTTTATTATAATTATCTACAAAAATATCCTTTCTTTTTTGTGATAAAATATCAGAATCGCTATTTTACAAGGTTTTTAATGTATTACTTAACAAGGACTAAACAAAGTTAACACAAAACTGTCACATTAGTTTTATATAATATAAATGAAGAGTTAAACAAATACAAATTTTTTCATGATACTCCCCCTAAAAATTGAAAAAATATATGACAAATGCAAAAATCGGTTTATACCGATTTTTGCATTTTTGGTTTATTTATTACTTTAAATTCTAACTACTAAATCATCAATTTTACATCCAATCTAATTAAATTCAACACTCCTAAAATAATTATTTCCATCCTTAAAAAGCTCATCTTTTTTTACTATTTCAATGGAATATCCCATTTCCCTAGAAGCCATCACAACATGACACAAACCAATCCCCATATCTATTGAATTCATATTCTTCATAAATCTTTTCAATAAAACATTCTTAGGTTGTCTATAAAAATCCCATCTATTCTTAACTTTATCCACTTTCCAAGGTTGTGAATTTATAGAAGAAGGTGCATCTCTTAAAGCCTCAAGTATAAAAACTTCCTGGTCATTAGGATTCCCCTTAATAATTTGTTCTATAGAAATTCTTTTTCTTTTACTAATAGGTTCAAGTTCCTCTTCTGGATATCCTAGAGCAACCATTATACCAAATTTTTGATTATATTTAATCTCGAGTGTTTTCCGTAATTTATTCTCATCTACTGTTGTTCCAACCCAACATGTCCCTATACCTTCTTTAGCAAGTTTTAATACTATCTGTTCACCATAATAGCCTATATTCTCTCTCCATCCATTTTCCTCTCTTGAAGTAACGAAAATGTAGTGCGGTGCCTTCACTTTAAAAAAACCTTTAAGAGCTTTTCTTATTTCATCACTATCATCTACTAAAAATGCATCCATTTCAATTTCAGAAAAAAGTTTCTCTGAATCTGAAATAAAATGTAATACCTTGTTCCTATCTTCTTCTGTAAGACATTGACTTTTGTATTTTCTAACAGATTTTCTTAATTGTATTCCTCTTACAATACTCATAATTACCTCCATTAACTTTTAGCAAATGTTCAATAACTTTTAATTATCTTATAGTTTAGTAATCAAAAGTGATTTCTGATAAATTCTATAGAATTCTCTAACATAAGACATTCTATTATTAATCTCTAGCTCTCCATTATATGCTGTTCGCACAAGAATAGTTACTAAAATTTCCTCTTCAACACATTTTATATCATTTTATTTTTTCAATTCCATATATAACAAGTGTTATGGAGTTAGAACTTATATTGATACATTATTAACTATATTTAATATACCATATAAACTACATAATTAAAATAAGTGAAAAAAATCCTTAAAATTTTCCAATTCTATATTTCAACAATACTCATAAATAAAGTAGTAGATATGTCTGTGTAAAATCAGCCTTATCTACTACTCTTTGCTTTAATCTTTTAATTTTTTATTCTTTTATTCTTTTATTCTTTTATTCTTTTATTCTTTTAAATAATTCAAAGATTTTGCCCCAGCAAAATCCTCCTAAATTGTGCATTGTGCATTGTGCATTGAATTAAAATTGCGCATTATCTAAAATATTTTGTATTTCTAAGTGCCTTTACAAGGTAAACAACACATATTCCAACAAATATACCCGTCCATATTCCTGTCAAAGTTAAAAAAGGAAGGTAATATACTATTCTAAAATTATGTATTATAAGTCCAGCCATAAGTAACTGTCCTAAATTATGAGTAACCCCACCTACTACACTTACAACAATTGTACTAACTTTATCTTTCCCATATCTAACCATCATAAACATTACCAAAAAGCTCACCATTGCACCTGAGAAACTATATAGAAATGATGACATTGACCCTATTAAAAAAGCTGTTAAAAAAGTTCTTAAAATCACTAATAACAATGATTCTTTGAAATCAAATAAATAAATAGATGTTAACGTAACGATATTGGCAAGTCCTAGTTTCGCTCCTGGTATCATAAAATTTAATGGTATCATTCTTTCAATAATACTTAATACTAAAGCTTGAGCCACTAACAAAGCTATAAATACTATTTTTGTGGTTTTATTCATTTGTTTACTATTTGTAACTTTATCCATATAATCCTCCCATTCAACTCTATGGTATCAACTATTATATCAAATAATTAACTAGAAACAGAATCTACTTCCAGCTCTGTTTGACCTATTATCTCAACATATACTTTATTAGGTAAACATACAACTCTATCTCCTACTTTATTAATAAATCCTGTTTTCACACAAACTTGGTTGGGGCAATCTGATTCATGCATCTCTAATCCAAAATCATATATATGTAATTCATTATGTCCATAAGAAGTATCAATTTCTATTATTTGTTCTTCTTCTGTTAAAAGAATCTCTTTATATATTTCTCCATCTAGATAAATAACGGCATATAATTCGGTACTATTTTTAGCTTTTTCATTAAGTATAAATTTATATACTCCAATTCCAACTACAGAAACAACAATTAATATTGAAATTATTACTACATCTAATTTTTTCATATTTTCCTCCTACTTTATCACCTTTACAATGTGCATTAAATTATAATTTTTACTTAACAAAATATAAAATCCTCTATTATAATAATCTGTTTCAAAATTTTGTATAGCTATATTATAATTCATAAAACAAATTATTCACAGATATAATTTAATAGTTTATAATTGTACATGAATTCTATTTAAATTTAAGTTTTAACTACGCTTTTTTGGGATGGGTAAGTGGTTTCTTTATATAAACTCCATTTTAAACTAAATTATAAGAAAAGGTGATTCTAATGATTAAACAAAATAAAAAACTATTAATGTTACCACTATTAATAATTGTTGCATTTATTTTTCTTTCATCTTGCAATAATAAAAGTACAAATGAATTATCAACCCCAATATCATCAAATGGTTTCTTTCTAGGTACTATTATTGATATTAAAATATACAACGACGTTGATGAAGAAATATTTGATAACATCTTCTCAATATTAGAAAATATCGAGAATAAAATGAGTATTAACCTTGAAGAAAGTGAAGTAATTAACATAAATAATAATGCCGGAAATTCTTTTGTTAAAGTTTCCGATGAAACCTTTTATGTAGTCCAAAAGGGACTTTATTACTCTGAGTTATCCAAAGGTAATTTTGATATTTCTATAGGTCCTCTAGTTAAACTTTGGGGTATTGGAACTGAAGATGCAAAAGTACCGACTACAGAAGAACTTAATTCCACTCTAGAAAATGTAAACTATAAAAATGTATCAATTGACGAAGAAAATTCTTCAGTAAAACTTGCAAACGGAAATATGATACTTGACCTTGGTGGTATAGCAAAAGGCTATGCTGCTGATGTTATTGCATCATATTTGCAAGAACAAGGCGTAACCAGTGCAATTATTAATCTAGGTGGTAATGTCTATGCATTAGGTTCTAAAGGCGGTAAAAATTGGTCTCTAGGAGTTCAAAATCCTTTCGATTCAAGAGGCTCATACTTTGGGGTTTTAAATGTCAAAGATAAAACAGTTGTAACTTCTGGAATTTATGAAAGATACTTTGAAGAAAATGGAGTTAGTTACCACCACATTTTAAGTCCCTACACTGGATATCCTATTAATAACTCATTAGTAAGCGTATCTATTATTACCGATAACTCTATCGATGCAGATGCCTTATCTACAACTACTTTTTCTCTAGGACTTCAAGAAGGAATAAACTTAATCGAATCTATCGAAAATACTGAAGCTATTTTTGTAGATAAAGATTACAATGTCTATACAACTAGTGGACTTAAAGATAATTTCACTATCACTAATAATGATTTTAAACTAGCAAACTAGCTTTAAACCAATGCACCTTTAAACCAATGCACAATTATGGATGATTTTCTTCCCTTTGGTCAGAAAATCTTTAATTAATATATATATATAATCACAAACTAAATCATTCCCAATAACTACAGCATATTATTTTTATTATCATTAGAATTCTAACTGATTATTCAAACACTAGTCTAAATATCAACAATATTTTAACCCATAGCCTAATAAATAAAGCAGTAGCTAAATTTGTGTAAAAACAGACCTAGCTACTGCTCTTCGTTTTATTTCTTAACTACTTAATCTTTCATTGTTAATTTTAATCTCTTATTATTTTATCATTACTTTTTTATTCTTTATTCTTTTAATTAATTCAAAGATTTTGCGCCAGCAAAATCATCCTCAATTGTGCATTGTGCATCGTGCATTGTGCATTGCTCTGAAATGGTTTATATTCTTTAACAATGTTTTCCGCTATTTTAATTCCATCCACAGCAGCTGACATTATACCTCCTGCATAACCTGCGCCCTCTCCTGCTGGATATAAACCTTTAATAGCTATACTTTCACCCAATTCATTTCGATTTATTCTTACAGGTGCTGAAGTTCTCGTCTCGATTCCAGTCATTACAACATCATTAGCTGCAAAACCTCTAATCTTTCTATCAAAATTCAATATCCCATCTTTAAGCGTATCAATAACATAATCTGGAAGACAGTCTCTCATATCCGCAAATTGATATCCTGGCTTATATGTTGGTTTAATACTTCCAATTTTAGTACTTTTCCTATCTTGAAGGAAATCCCCAACCAATTGAACAGGTGCCTTATAATTTCCACCACCACATTTATATGCTAATTCTTCATAATGTCTTTGAAATTCTATTCCGCTTAATGGTGAATTGCTTAGAAAATCATTTTCTCCAACACCTACAACTATAGCAGAGTTCGCATTTTCACCATTTCTATTATGATAACTCATTCCATTTACTACTAAACGATTTTCTTCTGAAGAAGCTCCTACAACATAACCTCCAGGGCACATACAAAAACTATATAAAGAACGATTAGTTATTTTACTATTATAGGTAAGTTTATAATCAGCCTCTCGTAGTTTTGGATGGTCTGCATATTTTCCATACTGATTTTCATTAATCAAGCTCTGTTTATGTTCCATCCTAACTCCAATGGCAAAAGGTTTAGGGGTCATCATTACTCCTCTATCAAACAGCATTTCGTATGTATCTCTAGCACTATGCCCAATAGCCAATATTAGATTTTCACATTTAAGCTCTTCATCATTTACAATTACACTTGATATCTTATTCTCTTTTATTTTTATATCTTGTAATTGACTATTAAATCTTATCTCTCCACCTAATTTTATTATTTCTTTTCTTATATTCTTTACAACTTCTTTCAGTATATCCGTTCCTATATGAGGTTTACCTAAATATTTTATCTCCTCTGGAGCTCCGTATTTCACAAATTGATCTAATACTAAATTACATCTCTTATCTTTAATTCTAGTAGTCAGCTTACCATCTGAAAATGTACCTGCTCCACCTTCTCCAAATTGAACATTGGAGTTTATATCAAGTTGCCCACTCTTCCAAAACAAATCAATTTCTTTTGTCCTATCATCTACAGATGATCCTCTTTCGATTACCAATGGTTTGTAACCCATTCTAGCTAAAAAAAGAGCACAGAACATTCCCGCTGGACCCATACCAACAATAATGGGTCTTTCATTTAACTTTTTACTTCCCATTTCAATAATTTCATTTTCTATTTTATCCACAAGTTTTATACTATTAACCTTTGCTTTATCCACAATTCTCTTCTCTTTATCAACTTTATCAACATTTACTTCAACAGTATATTTTAACTTGATATCATTCTTCTTTCTTGCATCTATAGATTCTCTTATAACCTTTAAATCCTTTATATTATCTTTGCTTACTTTAAGTTTTTTAGCAGCTTTATTTTTTAATTCATCTATTGTTTCGTCTATCCCTAAAGATATATCACTAATTTTAATTGGCATTTCTTCCTCCTAAGTTCTTATAGTTCACAGTTTACTGCGCAATTAAGGATGACTTTCTCCTATCCTCGTGAATCTTTATTTAATTAATTCAAAGATTTTGCGTAGCAAAATCATCCTTAATTGCAAATTACTAATTGCTAATTGCTAATTGCACATTGCACATTTGTTTTACATTACTCTGTTGGAACAGTAGCCCCATCCTCAGAATTAACTTCTGTACTGTTTTCAGCATTATTCTGCGTACTATTGTGTGTATCCGTCTGAGTCACTGCTTCATCTCTTGAAATTACTACTTTTATAAAACTAACATTCGGTGATATAAGATTTATACCTTCTGGAAGTTCAAACTTAACTGGAACATCATATTCTCCTTCAGTTAAATTGCTAAAATCCATATATCCAACTATATCTTTCTCCTCAATCTCTTCTATTATACTAGAGGCTCCTGCTATAATGATAGATACCTCAGCATCTTGAACACTCTCTTTTAATCCTTCCTTCAAATTCTTAGTTTGAAGTGATATATTAAAGTTTTTTTCCGTTACCTTCTCTAATATAAACTCCACATTTATGGATTTACTTTCTCCTACAAGAGTCACTCCCTCAGGAATTTGCAATTTAGCCGATATAACTTGTGAATCTTGTGAAATTTCATTTAGATTAATTACCTCTAATTCTAAGCTTGTAATATTATCAATTACAATTTCATTACCAGCAATAGTAACCCATTCTTTCTGAGGTGAAATTTCTTTTAATATATATCCAGTTTTAATATTTCCTTCTGTTTTAACATTTATTTTAACTTCTTTTGTCTTTTTAACAGGTATTACTACTTCTATCATATTAGGTTCTAGTTCTACCTCTTTAACTTCTTTCCCCATAGCATCCAATGCTTTTACGGGTAATGTTAGCGTAATATCACTTGAAGCATTTGTCTTATCAATATCTACAGCAATAGTTTCTACTTTATCAACATAGTCTGCAGCTCCTGATACTGTAATACTTTTTGGTTCAATTATTGTATCAAACTCGTAATAGCTTGCCCCTACATCTCCACTACTATTAATAACTATTGGTAAAGTTTTTTCTGCTAGTTTATCTGCATTAACTTCAACCCAAAGTGAAGTATCATTTAAAATATTTACTTCATTTGGAGACTCCAATACTTCCACAGGAATATTTTGAGACCCTTTTTTCAATATATAATCACTTAAATTGGCTATTAAGTCAAAATCCTCAGCTCCGATTGAAAATATCTTTGCTGGTGTACCTGAAACCTTAAGAGATATACTCATCTCCTGATTAGGTGATAATATAAGCGATGTATCCGCTAATGAATCTTCATTAATCATCCTTACAGGAATGTTTTTTATAGTTCTTGTTTGAATTGTATTACTTTCATTTGATACATATAGCCATAATACAATGGCAGCAAGTATACATCCTATTTTAATTATTAAACTTCTTTTTTTATCTTCAGCCATGATATCACCTTATCTTTATATGAAAGTTTTTTATCTCTTCTATATTGTATAATCTTAATAAGAATTGCACTTAATTTTTCTTCCGTATAATCTCTAGTTAATTTACCATTTACCGTTAATGATATAACTCCTGTTTCTTCTGATACAATTATTGTGAGCGCATCAGATACCTCTGAAATTCCAAGCGCTGCTCTATGTCTTGTTCCTAACTTTTTACTTATAGATGTATCTTTACTAAGCGGAAGTAAACACCCACAAGAAGCTATTCTAGCATTTCTAATTATCACTGCTCCATCATGAAGAGGAGTATTTTCCACAAATATATTTTCTAATAAGGAAGATGAAATTACTGCATCTACTGAAATTCCTGTTTCTCTAATATCATGTAAGCCCGTAGCTTGCTCTATTACAATCAAAGCACCGGTTTTAGTTTTTGCTAACTCATCTACTGCATTGGTAATTTCAGTTATCATTTGAATAATTGTTTCATCATCTTCAAATATATGTCTATCAGCGAAAGCAGTTCTTCCTATATGCTCTAATGCCTTTCTAATTTCTGGCTGAAATATAATAACCAAAGACAAAACTCCAATTGTTAGAGTTTTACTTAAAATCCAATTAAGAACCTTTAAATTGAGCAAGCTACTAACTGGAATTAATAGTATAATTAACAAAATACCCTTTAAAAGTTGTTCAGCCCTTGTTTCTTTCAGTAACATATATACTCTATAAAATATAAAAGCTACAACTATAATGTCTAAAATAGAATAAATATTTATGGATTTTATTGTATTTAAAATTAAATTTATAAGTTCCATTTGTACACCTCAATACAGTTCATTATAATTACAATTATACACTATAAAGTAATTATTTTAATCATATATTTCAAATAATTTAATAGCTTTAATATATTTATTTGACTTTGTCTTGCAAATCTAGTATTTTAAAAATATAATTTAGTTTAAATCATTTTTTTATCTACAGGGTTTCCAGTTCAACTATTTATTTATCCATGTTCAAAATTCGTAAGAATATTGAATTTCAAAACAAGTATAGATAAAATTTCTAAGTGGATACCCTATAAGAGTTAGTTTTTATTTAAACTAACTCCTTAATAAAAAGGAGTGTAATCTATGAAAAACAACAAACAAGTTATTATTAGAAACATATCTATAGTACTTGCATTAACCTTAATTTGCGGAGGCATATTTTATACCACATATAAGTATTTTACAAATAAATCTTACTCTAAGTATGAAAAAAATATTACAACTCAAATTGATAAGATTTATGAAGTTAATACTAGAGTGGCAACTTATGTTGAAGACGAAACTATTTCAAATGAAAGAATACTTTCAGACCTTCAAAACGATATTGATGAATTAAGAGGAATATACAATAATCTTTCAAACACTACACCCATAGAGGATCATATACAATCTCATCAAAATCTTAAAATGGGACTTACAAATAATATAAACATGTATAAAGAGCTCTTCTATATTGTGAAAAACCCAAGTAGCTCCAATATAAATAATTCTATGCTAAATATGAATAATTACAGAGACGACTGTATGAATTATTATTCCTTGGTAACATTTAATAATGGTAAGTTTTTATTGCCCGACAACGTATTACATCTAGTAAGTGGTACCGCTGTTTATGTAAGTAATGTAGCCAAAGCTTCTACAGCAAACCAATCAGTGTATTCTCAAAAGAAAGAATTTGAAAACCGTATAAACACTATATCAGCTACCTTTAATCCAATAAAAAGAGATTGTATGAAATATGTGCTAAATGCTAGAAATGGTATTCAAACTTATGATAGTATCCTAAGTATTGCTGACAAAAACATCGAAGAAATAGATAATCTTCAAAAAAGCCTTGAGAAAATTTCTATGCCTATTGATGGAATTGATGTTTACCAATCATTGCTAGCTTCATTGGAGTCTTACCATACCTACTTATATAATTTCAGATATGCAGTAAGCACTGAAGAAATAACTATTGAAAATAATCCTGACATATCTACGAATAGTCTAGATTCATTATATGATGATGCAAATAGTCAATATAGTAATGTAGACGTTACTTACAGTGGCTTTCTATCCAAATTTGTTCAATATAAGAATACTATAAAATAGAAATATATATACATCACAAACTATAAATTGCAACCTATAGGGTTTCCATTTCAACTATTTATTTATAATTATACAAAGCTCTAATATCATCGAGATTTCGAACAATTATAAATAGAGTTGCACATTGGAAACCCTGTATATTTTGTATGTTTAAAAAGTTTTAGTATTATTTTAGAATAAATGGGCACAATATGACTTGAACTTAAAATATTATGAAAAAGGAGTAACATTATGGAAAGTCATAAGTATAGTATTTTTCTAAGTATACTATTATTTAGTATGGTTTCCTTCTGTACGCTAGCCAATGCTACAACAGAAACAACTATAGGAACAGGTACTGAAATAGGCACAGAGACACTTGATCTTTTTAAGGATGAAACTCAAGTTGTCACCGTTTTTAATTCTGATTGGGAAAATGTTGGTTTAACTGATGAAGATATTGATTTAATGGCGAGAGTAGTTTTTGCAGAAAGCAATTTAGAGCCTTACGACGGAAAGGTTGCAGTTGCTTCCGTAATTCTAAATAGATTAAAAGATGAAGATTTCCCAAATACTGTTGAAGGAGTTATAAATCAAAAATGGGCGTTCACCTGTGTTTCAAACGGTACAATTAACAGAACCCCAGATGAGGAATGTTTTAGAGCGGTATACGATGCTTTAAAAGGTTATGATCCCACTACAAAAGCCACATTTTATTATAATCCCAAAATAGCTACTTGTAATTGGATGAAAACTGTAGAAAAAAACAATGTAAGTAACATAGGTCAACACGTGTTTTTCACTGTTGAATAACACTTTCTTTTAAAAGATAGTGTTTCTTTAAAACATAGAGTGCAATTTGCAGAGTGCAGAGTGCAGTTAAAAGATTTAGAACCTAAAAAAATTAAGACCTTAATGATTAAGACCTTAATGATTAAAACCTTAGTTCTTAAAACCTTAGTTCTTAAAACCTTAAAAGACTAAAACCATCTATTCATTTGGAGGTTTAGTCTTTTAGTCTTTTAGTCTTTTAATCTTTTAATCCTTTAACTGCACATTGCACTCTGCACTCTTGTCTTATTCTCTTATAAAGAGTCTAAATATTCCACAGCTTTAAGTACAGCGACCTGGCCTTCCCCTGCAGCTTTCATATACTGATATGGTTTTCCTGTACAGTCTCCTGCAGCATATAATCCTTTAATATTGGTTTCCATATTTCTATTAACTTTAATATGATTATCCTCAATTTCAAGACCGGGCACTAACTGATCTGGTGAGATACTATCTCTTAGTATAAATATACCATCGGTTTCGATTTCACCATCTTTAATCAATAATTTATTAACATGATCATCTCCAGCTATTTCGACTGGTCTTGCTTTTAATACATCAATTTCTTCTCTTAATTCAGGTTCTTTATTATTCATTGGTATATAATAAACCTTAGATGCAAGTTCACTTACATAATTAGCTTCTTCTTCTGCTTCTTTATTATATCCTATAATAGTTACAATTTTACCTTTATATAATGGTGCATCACAAGTTGCACAGTACCCAACACCTTTACCTAAAAATTCTTCTTCGCCTTTAAATCCTTTAACGTTTTGGACTCCAGTAGTTAGAATAACTGTTTTTGCTTCGTACATTTTATCATTAACCATTAAACCAAAATAATCGCCCATAGCATACACATTATTAATTCTTTCATTTGTTATTTCTATTCCCATATTATCTATATGGTTCTTAAATTTATTCCTTAATTCTAATCCTGTAACATTGAAAAAGCCTAGAAAATTATTTACTTTAGGAGCTTTCACTAATTTATTACTTAATGAATCACTACCGAAAATTATAACTTTTTTATTCCGTATTTTTCCATTTATAGCTGCCTCTATCCCTGCTGGACCACTTCCAATTATAGCAATATCATATCTATTATCCATATAAATACCCCCTTAACGAATAAAACCGACAATAATTAATTGTCGGTAATTTTCTTATAGATTATTTGATATAAATTTGATTATATCTTGTTTTGGTCTAAATCCTACCATTTTATCTACAACTTCACCGTTCTTAAATACTAAAACAGTTGGAATACTCACTACACTATATTTTTGAGCTATATCTGTATTTTCATCTACGTTCAGTTTAAAGAAAGTTGCTTTTCCTTCCATCTCACCTGCTACTTCATGTAATACTGGTCCTAACATCTTACAAGGTCCACACCAAGGTGCCCAAAAATCCACTACTACTGTTGAACTAGAATTTATAACTTCTTGAACGAATTCTTTACTCGCTAAATCTTTAACCATAATATTACCTCCATACGAATCTTTTTATACCCCCATTGGGTATCTATGTACTTATTATAGACCTAGTTTTTTTAAATGTCAACAACTATTAGAAACTTTTTCTAGTTATTTTAAATTCTTTTATTTTGTACTTTTCTTGCATCAAGTTTACACTTAATGAACTGTTTTATTTTATGAATTTATTATTTGTTTTAATAATAAATTTATTCATTTTGATCCTAGATAAACATCAAATACTTTTCTAAATATAGAAAAGTATTCATATTATATAGCTAAATTTTATTGCAATTCAATAGTTTTTGATTCAATATGATATTCAAGAAAATTATCATCCTCATATACCATAATTTCAATTTCAATCTTTCCATCTACATTCTTAGCTTCTAGTACTTGAATTTTCTCACTTTCTGTATCATATATAAACGTTGTATTTCCACTAGTAATATCTAACTTATAAACATTTCCTCCTAAGGCTATTGTTCCATAAGATAACCCCACTATAGATGCTATATTTTCATCATCTATCCAAACTATTTTTTTTGTAGACATCTGCCTTCCATCTTCAATTACTGTATAGGACCATTTTTCATTTGTTTCATTATTTTTAACTATAATATATCCTACGCCCTCTTCATTACCCTCTGTTCCTCTACCTTCTACACATGCTGAAAATGTTCCATTAGGAGATTCAATCCAAGGAGTAGCAAACTCTGGTTCTACACTATCTTCTAATTGTTCTTTCTGATACTCTATATCTGCCGCTACTTGATTTATTTCTTCTTCAACTTCTTCTTCAACCTCTTCATCATTCATAACATTTTCATCTACTGTATTATCATTTTCACTTTCACTGATAATTACTTCACCTTCTTGATTATTCTCTTTTGAACATCCTGTAAAACTAAGAAGCGAAAAAACAAATGCTGCAGATAATATTAATGATAAAACTTTTTTCTTTTTCATCGCAATAAACCTCCTTATATATTTTTTATTTTACTTTTTCTATACTATATAATTTTATATCTTCATTATGAAATTCTTTATTTTCTTCATCATAAACCTTAGTATTTATAGTAATACTATTTTCAGCAATATAATGTACATCAGTAATTGAGCTTTTATTATCCTTAACTTCATATATCTTTGTATTCTTATTATTTACAATATTTAATAAACTAACCAATTTACCTCCTTCTTCTTCATTACCAGACACAATTAGTAAAAATCCTTCATTATACCATTCTATATTTTTAATTATACTAAATTTACCCTTAAACTGCACCTCTAATATGAATTTTTCTCCATTTTTTTGATTATTAATCAAAATACTATTATTTTTTTCTAAAAGAGCTGCACTATATTCTTTTTTAGGAGAATTCTCAAAAATACTTTCTGTTCCTGCTGCTCCATCCTCCATAAGAAATGTATAAAATTCTTCTTTAGTTATCTTATTTATTGTGAAATTGAAACTTCTATCACCATACTCCTCCTGTATATCACTACTTTCACCCCTTCTATCAGCTTCTTCTAAATCAGATTCAAAATTATTATCTAACGTTCCTTTATTTTCTAATGAAGTTTCACTTTTTTCTATATCCTGTTCTTTTACTATTGCATTATTAGCACTTGCATCATTAGCTGATTCAGTCATATTTCCAGAACCCATCATAAAGCTTCCCTTAATAGTAATGATAAAAATAAAAAAGCCCGCTGCTATAGGTGTTACTATCTTCATATATTTTGATATGTTGTGCTTTTTATTTATTTTTTCTTTTTTATACCTATTCTTATCTATTCTTTCCATAACACCTATTTTAAATTCTTCCTCATCCACAATTTCTTCTTCAGCTATTTTTTCTTCATCAAAAAAACTTTTTAATGATTTTTCTATTTCTAATTCTCTATTATATATTTCTCTACATTTATCACATTCTTCTATATGCTTCTTCATTTCAGCTTTTTCTTCTTTATTTAAATCATCCAATATAAATTCATATATTCTTTCTGTGAATACTCTACAATCCATATCCACACCCCTTTTCTTTGCTAATTATGAATTCACTAAAATTCTTTCTTACATTGTAATATTTCCTTTTAACTGTAGATTCACTTATATTTAAAATTTCAGATATATCTTTAAAAGTCTTATTAGTAGTATATCTAATGGTAAGAATTTGTCTTGCTTCTTTATCTAAAGTATTTATGTACTCATTAATATATTTTTTAGTTTCATTAAACTCTATTATTTCTTCTAAATTATTATTTGAAGACAAATCATATGCCCCCTCAATAGTTGTTTCATTTAATCTCTTCTTTTTTCTTAAATGATCAATAGTTTTATTTTTAGCTATTTGAATCATCCAATTTGAAAATTTATATTTATTATTATATAAATCTAATTTATTATAAACAACAATAAAAACTTCTTGACTTATGTCTTCAGCTATTGCTTGATCTTTAACGAAATTATTTACATATCGTATTATCATATTTTGATATTTTTCTACTATTTCTTCAAAGCTTTTAATATTACCCTCTAGTATTTCACTTACTAAAAGCACATCGGACTTCGACAAGTAACCTCCCCCTTTCACTTGTCTATATTATATACGAATGATTTGATTAAAAAGTTAAAAAATGTTTAAATTCATTGAAAATCAAAGAAAACTTAAATTTAACAACTAATATTGTTTCTTCCTAATGCAAACGCTTGCGCAATAAGTAATTTTTATTATATAATTAATATATAATTTAGCTTTTGTACAATTTATATATTATTAATTTGTATATTACTATTTCTTACATTAAAATCAATAGTATAAAAAGTTATAAATAATAAGGAGGTATATTATGAATAAACAAACTTTACCTAAAGTTGCTTATTTTTGTATGGAATATGCATTAGATACTAGTTTCAAAACTTATGCAGGAGGTCTTGGAATCTTAGCAGGCGACCATTTAAAAGGCGCAAAAGATATGAATTTACCACTTGTAGGTATCGGCATTAAGTGGAAGCAAGGTTATTCTGACCAATTATTAGACGAAAACGGAAAAGCTTATGATAGTTATCATAATTATGAATATGATTTTTTAGAAGATACCGGTGTTAAAATTACTGTTAAAATCAGAGAAAATGATGTTGTTTGTAAAGTATGGAAAGTTGATTGTTTTAACAATAATCCTATTTATCTATTAGATACTGATATAGAAGAAAATAGTGGAGAAGATAGATGGATAACAGGTCAATTATATGGTTGGTTTGGCGAAGAGAGAGTTGCACAAGAAATAGTTCTTGGCATTGGTGGTGTTAAAGCCTTAAGAGCATTAAACATTCCCGTTGATGTTTATCATTTCAATGAAGGTCACGCTGTTTTAGCTGCAACAGAACTTATTAGAGAAAAAAAGGAAAAAGGACATACAATTGAAGATGCAATAACTGAAACAACTGAAGAAGTTGTTTTCACAACACACACACCTATAAAGCAAGGAAATGAATCTCATCCAATTAGTAGACTTGAATATATGGGAGCGTTTAATGGCTTATCTAGAACTCAAATGGAAGCTATAGGTGGCACTCCATTCAATATGACCGTAGCGGCTTTAAGACTTTCTAGAAATGCAAATGCTGTAGCTCAGCTACACGGAGAAACTGCTAATATTATGTGGAAGGATATAGAAGGAAGATCAGATATAATAGCAATAACTAATGCAATTCATACTCCTACTTGGGTTGATGACAGAATAATTAACTCTTGCAATAATGAGAAAAATCTATGGAATAACCATCTGGAAATAAAAAAAGAACTGATTAGTTTCGTCAAAGAAAGAAGTGGCGTTCAATTGGATGCAAATAAACTCCTAATCGGTTTTTCAAGACGAGCAGCTCCATATAAGAGAAGTGATTTAATTTTCAGAGATGAGGAGCACATAGGCCCTTTATTAGAATCTGGTGATATACAAATTGTTTTTGCCGGTAAAGCCCATCCCTTAGATGATAATGGAAAAGAAATTGTTGCTAATCTCCACAAAATGACTCAAAAATATCCTAATAGTGTTGTTTTCTTAGAAAATTACGATATGGTTATAGGTAAGCAACTTACTAGAGGTGCTGATGTATGGCTTAACAACCCTATTAGACCTATGGAAGCTAGCGGAACCTCTGGTATGAAAGCTGCTATGAATGGAGTTCTAAATCTTTCTACGCTTGATGGTTGGTGGCCTGAAGCATGCAATGATAACATAAATGGCTGGCAGTTTGGAGATGGAAAAACAAAAGAAGATGTAGAAGATATTGATGCTAATGATGGTAATGCTCTAGTAGATACTCTACTCAATAGAGTTTTACCAACTTACTACAATGACAAAGCTAAATGGATAAAAATGATGCAAAACAGCATAGAATCTACAAAGGAATACTTCGCAGTAGAAAGAATGCTCAACGAATACTACGATAATCTTTATACTAAATAGGAACTAG
>DAOUPR010000262.1 GCA_030626065.1 Clostridium sp.
CACACAATGCAAAAAAAGCTTTTATAATATTAAGAAAGGACTCTATTGAGTTTTCTAATTTAATATTTGATATTGAAGTAGCGGCATATTTGATAGAGCCATCAAGAAAATCATACGCTATAAAAGATATTGCAAATACTAATTCCTTTGATTCAATTGAAGAAGATAAAATAGATATATTAGAGCTTGCGTATATGGATTCACTTTACAATGAATATATAACAAAGCTTAAAGATTCAAATATGGATGAACTTTTTTATAATGTGGAAATGCCTTTAATTAAGGTGCTTTCTGAAATGGAGTTTAATGGTTTTAAAGTTGATAGACAAATTCTTGATGATCTCGGTGAAAAGTTAAAAATTGAGATAGAAAACACTGAAAAAGAAATTTTTCAGTATTCAGAAGAGAAATTTAATATAAATTCTCCAAAACAATTAGGTAAAATACTTTTTGAAAAATTAGATTTACCTGTGATTAAAAAGACTAAGACAGGATATTCAACTAATGCAGATGTATTAGAAAAGTTGAAAGACAAACATCCTATTATTGAAAAAATAACTTACTATAGACAGATTACAAAATTAAACTCTACATATGTTGAAGGTTTAAAGAATGTAATCGACGAAGATGGAAAAATTCATACAAGTTTTAATCAAACTGTTACGACAACAGGAAGATTATCTAGTACAGAACCTAATCTTCAAAATATACCTATAAAATATGAATTGGGTAGGGAAGTAAGAAAAGTATTTATTCCAGAAGAAGAAAATATTTTGTTATCTGCAGACTATTCTCAAATTGAATTGAGGGTACTTGCACATATTTCAGAAGATGATAATTTTATTGATGCTTTTATTCATCATGATGATATTCATAGAAAGACTGCATCAGAGGTGTTTAAGGTACCTATGGAGGAAGTAACTTCACTAATGAGAAGCAACGCAAAAGCTGTTAATTTTGGTATTGTGTATGGACAGGGGGCTTACTCGCTTTCACAGGATTTAAATATTCCTAGGAAAGAAGCAAAGAAATATATTGAGTTATATTTTGAAAGATATCCTAAAATAAAGACTTATTTTGATGTAGTTATTAAGGATGCTATGGAAGATGGATATGTAACTACAATTTTAAATAGAAGAAGATTTTTACCAGAACTTAATTCTACAAGCAAGATTGTTAAAGCAGCAGGAGAAAGACTAGCTATGAATACACCAATTCAAGGAAGTGCTGCAGATATTATAAAACTTGCTATGATTAAAGTGTATGACAGGATTAATGTTGAAGGGTTAAAATCGAAACTATTATTACAAGTGCATGATGAACTTATCTTGAATGTTGTTAAGGATGAAGTTGAGAGGGTAAAGGCAATCGTAAAAGAGGAGATGGAAGGGGTTATTGAACTTTCAGTACCTCTTGATGTGGATATGAATATGGGTAACACTTGGTATGATGCTAAATAATAATTTGCAATTTGCAATGTGCAATTATGGATGATTCTCTTCTGAATTGCCAATTGCACATTTGTTTTGTAGTTGCACATTGTTATTTAAACATCTTATAAATGGAAAAAATATTTTAAAACATAACCTAAATGTTATAATAAACAAGATTTATAAACGTATAAATTAATAAAGGATATCCGTTGTTGAACTTCAGTATTGTGTTAAGCAATTTAATAGATATCAACAAGATTTAAAAACATAGATTATAGTAAAAATAGAAATCTTATTTATGAAAAAGTGAGGTTTATGGTAAAGTGATAAAAATAGGACTAACAGGTGGAATAGGTAGTGGGAAAAGTACTATTTCTAATATGATACGTGAAAAGGGAATTTCTGTTATAGATGCAGATATTGTTTCAAGAGAAGTTATGAAAATCTATCCTGAAATTAAATCAGAAATTGAGAAAATCTTTGGTAAAGAGTTTTTCGATGACAAAGGTGATTTAAAAAGGAGAAAATTGGGAAACTATATCTTTGCACATAAAGAAAAGAAAGCATTATTAGAAAAGATTATTATTCCTTACATAAATCAAGAAATTAATTTAAGAGTTATAAAGCATAAAAATAACGGCGATAAGTTAGTTGTTATTGATGCTCCAACTTTGATTGAGCAGGATATGCAAAGGGATATGGATACAACGATTTTAGTTTGGGTTCCCTCAGAAATTCAAATTCAACGTGTAATGATTAGAGATAGTTTGAGTAGAGAAAATACAATTAATAGAATAAAATCACAGATACCATTAGATGATAAAAAAGAAGTAGTAGACTATATTATAGATAATAGTAGAGAGCTAGTTGAAACAAAAATACAATTAAATAGAATATTAGATGAAATAAAAATTAGATTTAAGGAGAAAGAATGAAGGCAAAAAAAAGATTTGCGAATATAATAAGAGTAGTCCTTATTTTAATTTTATTTATGAATATTAAGGCGATTTTGAGAAGTGTTTATCCAGTATATTTTAATGGATTTGTAGCTAAATATTCAGAAGAATACGAAGTAGACCCTTATTTTGTATTTTCAGTTATAAAAGCTGAAAGTAATTTTGAGGTAGAGGCAGAGTCCCATAAAGATGCAAAAGGATTAATGCAAATTACTCCATCGACGGGTGAGTGGATAGCTGAGCAGATTGGAGTATATGATTTTGAGATTGAAATGCTTCAAGATCCGGAAACAAATATTAGATTTGGTTGTTGGTATTTAAATGATTTGAGAGAAGAGTTTGGGGATAATAAAGAGAATATATTAGCTGCATATAATGCTGGACGTGGAAATGTTAATAAATGGCTTCTTGATGAGAAAATATCAGAAGATGGGAAAACGCTTGATAATATACCTTTTAATGAAACTGATAAATACATAAAAAAAGTATTAGTAAACTATAATATTTATCAATTTGCTTATCAAGATAAAAGTAGTATATGGAAGATTTTTAGACAATTGCTATATCAATATTTTAATTTATAGGTTGACAGGATTTAATAAGGTAGTATAATATTAATTAATCGAGAGAGTTATTTTTGATTAATGCAGGTGTGGCGGAATGGCAGACGCGTAAGTTTAAGGGACTTATGTCATTAATGGCGTATGGGTTCAAGTCCCATCATCTGCACCATAAATTAAATAATTATTTTTTCTGAGATATGCGTCAACTCTTGTATTGAACCTACAGTTCAAGTAAGGGAGTTCAACATTTTGATGTGGATATGAACTTATTGTGAGTCCCTAAGACGGCTTTTAAGAGATAGAAACATCAGTGAGGGCACCCACCTATCAGTCGATAGGTGTCAATTATAGAGTAACGGTATTTTGGAAATATATATGTATTTAAGGAGAAGGGATAACCTTCTCTTTTTTAGTGTATGTAATTATTTTTATATTGTTGTAATTGAAAAATAGAACTATCTGTTATATAATAAATATAACAGATAGTTCTATTATATTTTTAATAAATTTTATAGGGAGTGGTTTTATGTATAAAATCTCGTTAAATAATTCAGCTGGTTTTATATCTATTGGAATAATTTTGTTGTTCATTGTGATTCTTGGTGGAAGAGTTTATAGTTACAAAAAAGGAAACAAGAATTCAAAAAAAGATTTATTTAGTATAGTAATAGGAGGGATAGTAGGAGTTCTTGTTGTTTGTGCTATTGTTGTAATGCCTATGTTAAATGGCATTAGTATTCAGAATAATATGTTAAAGGTTAAATTTATGTCAGCATTTACTACAAGAGAGATTACTGGAGAAGATGTTTTAGAGGCTAGAGTTATAGATCTTAATGAAGAAACAGAATATAAACCTGTAAATCGTACATTTGGTATGGGTATAGGAAATTATAAAGAGGGAAAGTTTAAATTAGCTAATGGAGAATTTGCGCTGGTATACATAAATTCAGATAAAGTATTATTTATAGAATTAGAAGAAGAATATTTGATTGTTGCACCAGATAATTTTGAAGAGTTTGTACAAGATTTTAATGAAAATATATTTACCATTAATTAGAAGGAATTTGGTTCAAGTTATATACATTTTGTGGAAAAACAGATACTATTTTTACGCCTATAGAATTTAGATCTTCAACATAACCAGGCATAAATAAAGATTGACCGTTGTATTTGGGAATATCTATATTTATTCTTAAAGGAACGTCACTTTTTTTCTCGGATAAATATTTTAAAGCTGTTTCAGCTGAAGTGATGGCATCCTCCATACTAAAAACTTTTCTAATGTCTTCTTTAGTCAAAATTAACATGATTCAAACATCCTTTCAATAGGTTTTTAGTTAACTCTTTATAGTGTTATTATAAC
>DAOUPR010000003.1 GCA_030626065.1 Clostridium sp.
AACACAAATAGGCTCCAGTTTAGTAGGAGTTTTATATATTTTAGATGAACCAAGTATTGGATTGCATCAAAGAGATAATGATAGATTGATATCAACGTTAAAGCAGCTAAAAGATATAGGAAATACTTTGATAGTAGTAGAGCATGATGAAGACACCATAAAGGAAGCTGATTTCATAGTTGACATTGGACCTAGAGCGGGAGAACATGGTGGAGAAGTAATAGCGGCTGGTGATATTGATACTATTATGAATACTCAAAGATCTATAACGGGACAATATTTAAGAGGTATAAAGCGTATTGAAGTTCCTAAAGAAAGACGTAAGGGTAATGGAAAAATTATTACTGTTTCAGGAGCTAAAGAGAATAATTTAAAAAATATAGATGTCAAATTTCCTTTAGGGAAATTCATATGTATTACTGGAGTTTCAGGTTCGGGGAAAAGTACATTGGTAAATGAAATTCTATTTAAAGGATTGAATAGAAAAATCAATAAATCAAAGTATTTACCAGGAAAACATAAAGAAATAACAGGTTACGAAAATATAGATAAGATTATAAACATTGATCAAAGCCCTATAGGTAGGACTCCAAGATCTAATCCAGCTACTTATACAGGTTTATTTGATGTTATAAGAGGATTGTTTGCTAATACACCAGAATCCCGTATGAGAGGATATAAACCCGGGAGATTTAGTTTTAATGTTAAAGGTGGAAGATGCGAGGCTTGTTCTGGCGACGGTATTATAAAAATTGAGATGCAATTTTTATCAGATGTTTATGTACCTTGTGAAATATGTAAAGGTAAGAGATATAACAGAGAAACTTTGGCAGTTAGGTATAAAGGTAAAAATATTAGTGAAGTATTAGAAATGACAGTAGAAGAAGCTCTTGAGTTTTTTGAAAATATACCGAGGGCAAAAAATAAACTTCAGACATTAATGGATGTTGGTTTAGGTTATGTTAGACTAGGTCAACCAAGTACACAGCTTTCAGGTGGTGAAGCTCAAAGGATAAAGTTAGCATCTGAATTATCTAAAAGAAGTACAGGGAAAACTTTTTATATATTAGATGAACCAACAACTGGTCTTCATATAGATGATGTAAATAGATTGATAGAAATATTACAAAGGCTAGCAGATGGGGGAAATACAGTTCTTGTAATAGAACATAACTTGGATGTAATTAAAAGTTGTGATCATATTGTTGACTTAGGTCCTGAGGGCGGAGATAAAGGTGGAGAAATTATTTGCACTGGAACGCCTGAAAAAGTAAAGGAAAATCAAAATTCCTATACAGGATATTATTTGAAGAATATGTTATAATAGAGTAAATTTAAAATACTTTATTAAAGCAGGTGGAGATATGCCTATTTTAAGTAAGTTGGGATTGGTTATTAGATTTTTCATAGTAGTAATTATATATTTAATAATATTCTATTCCCTGAAAATTATGAAAAATGACCTTTCTCAAAGTTCCAATGGAAAACAGAATGACGAAAATATGAAACAAAAAGATGTAGATATTGATACTGAAACGAATAAGCAAAAACGCCTTAAAATTGGTCTTGAAATACTAGAGATTTATAGAAAAGATAATGATTTAAAAATAGGTAGTATTATACCTTTCCATAATAATCTAACAATAGGAAGACATAAGAAAAATAATATTTCATTGCCAGATCCTTATGTTTCTAAGTATCATGCAAAGCTTTATAGAAAGAATGATAAGATATTGATAAAAGATAATAAAAGTACTAATGGTATTGAAGTTAATAATGATTTAATTAGGAAAGAACAACAAGTTGAATATGGAGACATTATTAGAATAGGCAATTATACTTTTAGAGTGATAGGATAAAATGAGGAGTTTTTTTATGTTACAGAAAATAGAAGAAAAAAAATTACTCAGGCTAACATATGTATTAGCCTGTTTATGTTTTGTTAATCTAAGTATACTTAAATGGCCTATTGATTTTAAAGCTATAGTATATGGCATAGTTATTATTTTTATTATTACATGGGGAAATTTTCTTTTGAGAAGATTCTTTCCAAATGGAGATAAATTTATTTACACATATGCATCAATACTTTCGATAATTGGAATTACTATGATATATCGAATAAATCCATCCTTGGCCTTTAGACAAATAATTATATTTTTGATAGGACAATTCACTTTTTTAGGAATTGTAATAATATTACCAGGAATAAGGCGATATTGTAGATTGAAATATTTCTATTTAGTAGGAACTTTTATATTTATGTCTATGAGTACTTTTTTTGGAGTAGAGAAAAATGGTGCTCAAAACTGGGTGGAATTTGGAAATATCAATCTTAGTTCTTTTTCAGTGTTTAATTCTATTTTTGCTAAATTAGGTTTAAATGGAGAAGTTATATTACCAGGGCTTAGTTTTCAACCATCTGAGGTAGGGAAAATTTTTTTGGTTGCGTATTTAGCGTCTTCTTTAAGGAAATATAAAGAAAGAAAAGATTTGTATTTGCCAGCGGCAGTTGTAGCAGCAAGCTTAGGGTTTATGGTTATACAGAAAGATTTAGGTAGTGCTTTGATAATTTTTGCTATTTCGGTAACTATGTTGTATATTGCTACTTCAAATATAAAGTATATTTTATTGTGTATAATTCTTTCGTGTTTAGGTTCAACTTGTGGATATTATTTATTCTCTCATGTAAGAGTAAGGGTGAGTATTTGGATGAATCCTTGGGCAGATCCTTATGGAAAGGGATATCAAGTGGTCCAGTCATTAATTTCGATAGCTTCAGGTGGATTGTTTGGAACTGGACTAGGTTTAGGATATCCTAATACAGTACCGTATAGTTATTCGGATTTTATTTTTTCGGTTATTTGTGAAGAAATGGGTATGCTAACAGGCATAGCTGTTATTATAATTTATTTTTTATTATTTTATAGAAGTATTAGAGCTTCTATAGGAGCTAATGATAATTTTACAAAATTACTTTCTGTAGGTTATAGTTCAATGATTGCGGCGCAAACTTTGGTTATAATTGGAGGCGTTATGAAGTTTATACCATTGACAGGAATTACTCTTCCTTTGGTAAGTTATGGAGGAAGTTCTATGGTAACAACATATATGGCTTTAGGGCTATTGCAGAAGATATCAGAGGAGGAATATTCTCTTGAACAATCTCTCGAATAATATAAAAAAAGTAATTATTTTATATCTATTATTATTTTTAGCCACTATATCTGGAATGATATATTTTTTAATTGTACAGGCCGGAGAATTAGAAGAAAGCTCGTATAATAAAAGAATTTGGATTGAAAGAGAAAAGGTTTCTAGGGGTACTATTTACGATAATGACAATGAAGTATTGGCTATAACAGATGAAAATGGCCAAAGAAAGTATCCAGATGGAGCTGCTTTTTCACATATAGTAGGATATTATAGAGTTAATGAGTCAATTGCGGGCTTAGAAAAACAATACGATAAATATTTAAGAGGAGATTGCTTTTTAGGTATATCAGAATTAGTTGATAAGGTTGATAATGCTATAAAGGTCAAAGATAGTGATGATGGATTTATGGCTGATAAAGGCTATGATATAGTAACAACATTAGATGCAGCTGTTCAAAAGAAAGCATATGATATGCTTGCAGGCGAAAATGGTGGTAATGGTGCAGTAGTTGCTATTGAGCCACAAACAGGGAAAGTTTTAGCTAGTGTATCATATCCAGCATTTAAGCCATTAGCGGATTCCTCAACGTGGCAAGGTTATAATAAGGACGAAAATGCCCCATTGTTTAACAGAGCTTTTTCAGGATTGTATCCACCAGGGTCTACATTCAAAATGGTTACACTGCTTTCAGCGTTGCAAAATATAGAAGATGTAGATCAAAGAGTTTTTCAAGATGATGGGATAATAGTTTTTAATGATCAAGAGTCAATTTCAAACTCTCATGGAGCTATGGGAGAAATAAGTTTACAAAAAGCTTTTATTAAATCTAGTAATGTTGTATTTGGTGAACTTGGTATAGAATTAGGAAATGGAAACTTAAAGAATACTGCGGGACAATTATTTTTTAATAAAGAATTCAGCATTGATGGCTTTAGTGTTAAAGAAAGTAATTTTCCAACGTTAAGTAGTTGGGAAAAAGGAGATATTGCACAAAGTGCAATAGGTCAAGGGCAGGTAGTTGTATCACCAGCTCAAATGGCAATTATTACTTCTATAATTGCTAATAATGGATTATATAAAGAACCATACATTGTTGAAAAAATAGTTAATGATAATGGATATGTAGTACAAGATAGAAGATTTTCTTCAAATAGTGTTAGAATAATTTCAGAAGAAAATGCTAAAGTAATTAAAAAATACATGAAAAAAGTTGTAGAAGATGATGAAGGAACTGGTAGTAGAAATGCTCGAATAAGTGGAGTAGAGGTTTGTGGTAAAACGGGAACAGCACAATATGGAGATAAAACTGGAGATGAAACTCAAGAACATTCTTGGTTTGTTGCTTTTGCTCCGGCAGAACATCCAAAGATAGCTGTAGCTGTTATTGTAGAAGGTGGTGGGGCTGGCAGTGGAAAAGCAGCGATAATCGCCAGAAAAGTAATTATAGAGGCTTTGAAATAAAATATTGATAATATAGCAGCTTTTGTTGAAAAAGTTGCTATATTATTTTTTTGTTCTTTAGAGCTTTCGTCTATGCTATAAATTTTTCAAGGATTATTTATTTTTTACTAAACTAAATATTTTTTAATAGGAGGTAAGAAAATCATAAAAGATGAACACATGTTCCTTTTGTGATATAATGTGAAGATAATAAATTATTATTTAAACTAAACTAATTTACTTAGCAAAAATTTTAATATCAACAGTATTCTAAAATATTACTTTTTATTAAAAGAAGTAGACTAAATTATTCAAACAATAGTTTAAATATAAACATTATCTAAAAGTAGAGCGAAAAAATAGAACTTGACATAAGAGAAGGAGACATAATGAGAGGAAAAACACATGCAGGAGTGGGAGCTGTAGCTTATATTGCTTTGTGTAATAAGCTTGGAGGATTTTCATATTTAGGATTATTAACTGTGACAGTAGCCGCATTGTTACCAGATATAGACCATCCTAAAAGTACTTTTAATAAGTTTGTTTTGCCTATAAGGAATAAGAAAACAAAAGTTACTTTTTATTTATCTTTATCATTAATAATATTTTGGTATGATACAATAGTGATAGGAGGAGAACCGGTATTAAAAGCACTTTCTCTTGTTAGTATAATGGCTGCATTTTCAACTCATAGAAATGGACTTAGTCATAGTATATTTGGTATGTTATTATATTCTTTAATAGTAGGTTATGTTTCTTTGAATTACAAAATAGAGAGACTTGTAGATTTTTTTATGATAGGTTATGCGTCACACTTGTTACTTGATTCCATGACTAAAATGGGTATTCCACTTTTCTATCCATTTAGAAAAAAGAAATTCAAGTTTTTGTTTACTATATCGACTAATTCAAAAAAAGGAAAGATAATAGAAGAATCAATAATGATTTTGGGTTTAGTATATTTAATATATAAAGTTCCACATTTATTTAATTAATGGTATCATATATAGGGAGTGTTTAAATGTTTGATTTTGAATTTCAAATAAAAAATCTTCCACAAAAACCTGGAGTTTACATTATGAAAAATTCTATGGGGGGAGTTATTTATGTAGGGAAAGCTAAAAACCTGAAAAATAGAGTGACTCAATACTTTAGAAGTGGGAAGAATTCATCAGCTAAGGTTAAAGCAATGGTAAGTAATATTGCTCAATTTGAATATATTATAACTGATTCTGAAATGGAAGCACTAATACTTGAATGTAATTTGATTAAGAAATATAAACCAAGATACAATATTTTATTGAAAGATGATAAACATTATCCTTTTATAAAAATAACTATAAATGAAGATTTCCCAAGAGTATTTGTAACTAGAAGAAAGTTAAAAGATGGAGCTAAATACTTTGGGCCATATCCTGCAGTAGCTGATGTACATGAAACTATGGAATTGTTGAAAAAGGTTTTTCCAATGAGAACATGTAGAAAATCTATTAAAGAGAATATGGTAAAGGATAGGCCATGCTTGAATTATCATATAAAACTATGTAGTGGTCCTTGTGCAGGGGAAATATCTAAAGAAGAATATGGAGTAATGGTCTATAAAATAATAGATCTTTTGAATGGGAAAGATATTGGATTAAAAGCAGAATTAAAAAGGAAGATGCTCGAAGCTTCCGACAATCTAGACTTTGAAAAGGCAGCAGACCTTAGAGATAAAATAAATTCTATTGATAAAATAACACAAAGACAAATAATAATTTTGAAGAATTTTGAGAATGAAGATTTCATAAATTTACATATAGAAGAAGGCGTAAGCTGTGTTCAAATATTTTTTGTAAGAGATGGCAAAGTAATTGGTAATGAGCATTATATTTTTGAAGAAGTAATAGAAGAGAGTAAGGAAAGGATAATTGCTAATTTTATAAAAGAGTTTTATGGAGGAACTGCATATATACCAAAGAGTATATTTGTTCCTTTTATAGAGGATGGTTCGCTCTTAGAAGAATGGTTAACAGCAAAAAAAGGAACAAAAGTAAATATAAAAACACCTCAAAAGGGTGAAAAAAAGAAAATTATTAATTTAGTTAAGATAAATGCAAAGAATGCTTATCAAAACTTTAGATTAGAATTATTAAAACAAAAGCGGGATGCAATATCAGTAGTTGAAGAGCTTAAAGATTTATTAGATTTAGACTATATTCCAGAGAGGATAGAAGCCTATGATATTTCAAATATTCAAGGTGTAGATTCTGTAGGAAGTATGGTAGTATTTGAAAATGGAAAGCCTAAAAATAGCGATTATAGGAGATTTAAAATTAAAACTGTTATAGGCGCAGATGACTATGGAAGTATGAGAGAAATTTTAACAAGAAGATTTAGTAGAGGGCTAGAAGAAGTAGAAAAGATAAAAGAAAAACATCTGGATATATCTTTGGGGAAATTTTGTTATTTTCCAGATTTGATTATGATGGATGGTGGTAAAGGTCAAGTCAATATCGCTTTATCAGTTTTAGAAGAATTAAATATTAGCATACCGGTTGTTGGTATGGTAAAAGATGATAAACACAGAACTAGAGCATTAATATATAAAAATGAAGAAATTGAAATAAAAAGTAGAGGAATAGTTAATAAATTTGTAACAAGAGTTCAAGATGAAGTTCATAGGTTTGCAATTAGTTACCATAGAAGTTTGAGAGATAAGAAAAATCTTAAATCTGTTTTAGAGTCTATTCCTAATATAGGTAAATCAAGGAGACAGGAATTATTAAAGAAATTTGGTAGTGTTGAGAGAATTAAAAAGGCTAAATATGATGAATTAATAGAAACAAAATCAATAAATGATAAAGCGGCAAAAAGCATTTTAGAGTATTTTGGGAAGAAGTAAATTTACAAGGAGGATCTTAAAATGAAATTAGTGGCAGATTTGCATACACACACAATGGCAAGTGGGCATGCATATAGTACTTTAATGGAGAATGCAAAATATGCAGCATCAGTTGGAATAGAGGTGTTAGGAACAACTGAGCATGGACCTCTTATGCATAGTGCTCCCCACATATGGCATTTTCACAATTATAAAATTTTACCAAGAGAATTATTCGGGGTAACTATGTTATATGGGTGTGAAGCGGACATTATAAATCAATATGGAGAGCTTGATATTCCGAAACAAACACAAAAAGAAATAGATATTATGATAGCTAGTATGCACGACCTTTGTTTTAGACCTATGGGTATTGAATTAAATACACAAGCATTTTTAAATGTTATGGATAATCCGTATTTGGATATTTTAGGACACATAGGGAATCCTCAATATCCTATTAATGAAGAAGAAGTAGTAAAAAAAGCAAAGGAAAAAGATATCATAATCGAAATCAACAATAGTTCACTAGGTAAATCAAGACCTGGTAGCAGACCAATATGTAAAAGAGTGGCTGAATTGTGTAAAAAATATGGAACTAAGGTAATACTTAATACTGACTCTCATTTTTGTATGTCTATAGGAAGTTTTCCATATTCAATGGAAATCGTAAATGAAGTGGGATTGACAGAAGATCAAATTATGAATACAAGTAAAGATAAAATAATTAAATATTTGAAGAATAAAGGTAAACTACAGGATATCAATCTTGATTAGTAGCATATATTTAAGTATACTAAAAATGTTATGGGTATTATTATAAGCTTAAGGAGATTATGAATGATTAATAAAGATAAGATAGTAAAAAAAATGACAGAATTCATAGACATATCTAATGTACTTGTTGATGAACCTATGAAAAACCATACTTCTTTTAAAGTTGGTGGACCAGCAGATATTTTAGTGAATCCCAAGGATTATAAACAGGTAGAAAAAGCTATAAAATTATGTAAAGAAACTAATACAGAATATATTGTAATAGGCAATGGTTCGAACTTGTTAGTAAAAGATGGTGGAATCAGAGGAGTAGTTGTTAAATTAACAAATCTTAATGAAATTCAAGTTAAAGGGAATTTGATGATTGTGCAAGGTGGAGCTCAACTTACTAGAGTAAGTAAAAAAGCCTTAGAATTTGGATTGTCTGGGTTAGAATTTGCATGTGGTATTCCAGGCAGTATAGGCGGAGCAGTTACTATGAACGCTGGTGCATATGATGGTGAGATGAGTTATGTTATAAAAGAAGTAATAGTTCTTGATGAAAATGGTAATATACTTAAGCTGAATAAAGAACAACTGGATTTAGGATATAGAACTTCTGTAATACTAAATAAAAAGTATATAGTATTAGAAACAACACTTGTTTTAGAAAATAAAGATAAAGATGAAATTGAAAATAAAATGAGAGAGTTAATGCAAAGAAGAAAAGAAAAACAACCTTTAGAATTTCCATCAGCTGGTAGTACGTTTAAAAGACCAACGGGGTACTATGCAGGAAAGTTAGTTCAAGATTCTGGTTTAAAAGGTACTTCCGTAGGTGGTGCTGAAGTATCAGCGAAACATTCTGGATTTATTATTAATAAAGGTAATGCAACAGCAAATGATATATTGGAACTTATAGAATTAGTTCAAAATAAAGTAAAAGAGGATTTTGGGGTTGAATTATGTACTGAAGTAAGAATTATAGGAGAAGAAATAAAATAAGTTTATTATTTTATTTTTCACGTGGATTATAGAGTTTTTACAGAAAAACTCTATATAAATAAAAGACTGCTAATATATTGTTGGCAGTCTTTTATATTAGGCTATATTTTAAAGTGGTGTTGATATGAATAAGTCTTATTTTAGTGTTAATTAAAAATAATAACATGATATAATAAATTAAGACAAAATTGATTTTTTAAGAAGGATAGACTGAAAAATAGGAGGTTCATTATGAAATTTGTAATTGTGACAGGACTATCAGGAGCAGGAAAAACAGAAGCAATTAGAAGTTTAGAAGATTTAGGCTATTTTTGTATAGATAATTTACCCCCAACATTAATACAGAAATTTGCAGAAGCAAGTTTTCAAACTAGTGGAAAGATAAGTAAAATTGCATTAGTTATAGATATAAGAGGCGGAGATTTTTTTGATGCTTTGTTTGAAAGCTTAAAATATTTAAAAGATAATGAATACTATTATGAAATTTTATTTTTAGATGCAAGTGATGAGGTATTAGTAAAAAGATATAAAGAAACAAGAAGAAAACATCCACTAGCACCTGATGGTAGAATACTTACAGGAATAAAACTTGAGAGAGAAAAACTTAATGAAGTAAAGTATAGAGCAAATAATATTATTGATACATCTAAAATTAAACCTCGACAACTGAGGGAAAAAATTAATAGAATTTATGCAGAAGAGGGACAAATAGAAAATCAACTAATTGTTACAATATTATCTTTTGGGTTTAAATATGGAATTCCTGTGGATTCTGATTTAGTATTTGATGTTAGATTTTTACCAAATCCCTTTTATATACCAGAATTAAAAAAGCATTCAGGCAATGATGAAGAAGTTTTTAATTATGTTTTAGGATTTGATGAAACAAAAGAGTTTATTAATAAATTAAATGATATGTTGGAGTTTTTGATTCCGCACTATTTAAAAGAGGGTAAACGTCAATTAATTATTTCTATTGGATGTACAGGAGGAAGACATCGATCTGTATCTATTGCCAATGAAATGCATAAAAAATTAAAAAAATGCGGACATAATGTTAGTATTGAGCATAGAGATATACATGAGGATGTTAAAAAGGGTGGAATTAAATTATGATTGACTTAAAAAATAAAATACTATGCAAGGGCCCCAAAATAGTTGCTATTGGTGGTGGTACAGGACTATCTACAATATTAAGGGGTATTAAGGAATATACGTCTAATATCACAGCAATTGTTACGATGGGGGATGATGGTGGAGGGTCTGGTGTGTTAAGACAAGACCTTAAGATGCTTCCGCCAGGAGATATACGAAATTGTATAGTAGCATTAGCAGAAACTGAGCCCTTGATGAAAGAACTTTTGCAGTATAGATTTAAAGATGGAAAATTAAAAGATCAGAGTTTTGGTAATTTGTTTTTAGCAGCTATGGATGGCATATCGGATAATTTTCAGGAAGCTGTACAGAAAATGAGCTCAGTATTAGCTGTTACAGGTAAGGTTCTTCCAGTAACTTTAGAGGATATGGTATTGAAAGCAGAATTAGAAAATGGAAATATTATTTTAGGAGAATCAATAATTCCAAAGGAAGTAATTAAACAAAAGAGTAAAGTTAAGAAACTTTATATAGAACCGTATGAGGCTAAAGCTTTAGAGGAATCAATACAAGCTATATTGGAAGCTGATGCAATAATTTTAGGCCCAGGAAGTCTTTATACAAGTATAATACCTAATCTCCTAGTAAAAGATATTGTAGAGTCAATATCTATTGCTAAAGGAGCTAAAATATATATAGCAAATGTGATGACTCAGCCAGGAGAAACAGATGATTATACATTAGAAGATCATTTAAGGGCATTGTATAATCACGCTAATTCGAATATAATTGATTATGTTTTAATAAATAGTAATCAGGTGGGACAAGATGTAAGAAATAAATATTCAAAAGAAAAATCAATACCTATTAAATATGATAAAAAATCATGTGAAGAGTTTGATGTTGAATATGTCGAAGGTGATATTGCATCTGTTGAGAATAACTTGATAAGGCACGATTCATATAAATTAGCAAGTTTAATAATAGATATTATTGATAACAAGAAAAGATAAATTATAGAGTTTCCACCGTGAAATTTTATAGCAAGGAGTAGAGTAATATGTCTTTTTCTTCAAAGGTAAAAAATGAAATTTGTAGACAACAAGAATTATCTAAAGATGAATCAAAAGCACTTTTATCCGGAATAATGAAAGTAAGTGGTACTCTTGGACTTACATCGGCAAGAAAAATAAGTTTTAGAATTTCTACTGAAAATCCATCGATTGCACGTTTGGTATTTAAGCAATTGAAAGAACACTTTAATATACATTCTAAATTAATGGTGAAAAAAAGTAATTCCCTTAAGAAAAACAATATTTATATTGTTTTAATAACTGATGAATCAGATATTAAAGGTTTTTTGCAAGAAATAGGGATATTAGAAGATGACCAAAATATGTTTCTATTGAATTATAGTGTACCTAAAAGACTTCTGGAAGAAGGGGACTGTAGAAGAAAGTTTATACGAGGCGCATTTTTAGGTGGAGGTAGTATAAGTAATCCAGAGAAAACATATCATCTAGAGTTCGTCATACACAATGAGGAATTTGCAAATGAACTTAAAGATGTTATTAATTCTTATGGATTGAATTCAAAAGTTATTAAAAGAAAGAGTAGTTACGTTGTTTATCTTAAAGAGGGAGAACAAATTGTAGATATTTTAAATATTATTGAAGCTCATGATTCTCTTCTTCAATTTGAAAATGTTAGAATTATGAAGGAAATGAGAAATAATGTAAACAGGCTAGTTAACTGTGAAACGGCAAATTTAAGTAAGACTGTAAATGCTGCAGTAAGACAAATTGAAAGTATAAAATTAATACAAACACAAATAGGGCTTGAAAGATTACCTAAAAATTTAAGGGAAATAGCACAACTTAGATTACAATATCCAAATGAATCTCTTAAAGAACTTGGTCAAATGTTAGAACCTCCAGTTGGTAAATCAGGAGTTAATCATAGATTGCGAAGAATCGAAAAAATAGCTTCGGAGTTAAATAAAGATGAATAAGGTGAAGATATGAAGGATGCAAAAAATAAAAGTGGGTTTGTTCATTTACATGTGCATACAGAATATAGCCTTTTAGATGGTTCAGGTAAAATAAGCAAGATGTTAAAAAAAGCAAAAGAAATGGGTATGAATAGCTTAGCAATAACAGATCATGGTGCTATGTATGGATGTGTTGAGTTTTATAAAAGAGCAAAAGAAATGGGGATAAAACCAATTATAGGTTGTGAAGTTTATGTAGCTGCACAATCTATGCATATTAGAGATAATAGTAAAAAAAATAAAACCCATCACTTGGTACTTCTTGTGAAAAACAATATTGGATATCAAAATCTTATGAAGATAGTATCTACCGCTTCAATAGAGGGCTTTTATTACAAGCCAAGAGTTGATTTAAACTACTTAAAAGAGCATAGTGAAGGATTAATAGCTCTCAGTGCATGTTTAGCTGGAGAAGTACAAAATTTGCTTATGAATGGTGAATATGATAAAGCAGAGCAAAAGGCTATAGAATATCAAGAAGCTTTTAATGGAGATTTTTATTTAGAAGTGCAAAATCATGGAATGGAAGAGCAATTAAAAGTTAATAAATTTCTTATTCAGATGTCCAAGAAATTGAATATGCCATTAGTACCTACAAATGATGTGCATTATATTAATAAAGAAGATTCAAAGGCTCATGAAGTTCTTTTATGCATTCAGACTGGTAAGAACCTTCAAGATGAAGATAGAATGAAATTTCCTTCAGATGAATTTTATCTGAAGTCAGAAGATGAAATGCGAGAAATTTTTCCAGATATTCCAGAAGCTTTTGATAATACTCTTAAAATTGCGGAACAATGTAATTTTGATTATGAATTTGGAGTGTCTAAGTTACCCAATTTTCCACTTCCAAAGAATACAAGTCATTATGAATATCTTAAGCAACAATGTCAAAAGGGATTAGAGCAGCGATATGAAGATATTACTGTAGAAATTCAAGAAAGGCTAAATTTTGAATTAGGAATAATTCAGCAAATGGGATACGTAGATTATTTTTTAATTGTTTGGGATTTTATGAGGTTCTGTGAAGAAAAAAATATAATGACAGGTCCGGGTAGAGGGAGTGCAGCGGGTTCTATTGTAGCTTATACTTTGGGAATAACCAAGATTGACCCAATTAAATACAATCTTATTTTCGAAAGATTTCTTAATCCAGAACGTGTTTCTATGCCTGATATTGATTCGGATTTTTGCTATGAAAGAAGAAGCGAAGTTATTGATTATGTAGTTGATAAATATGGAGAAAATAATGTATCGCAAATCATAACTTTTGGAACAATGGCAGCGAGAGCTTGCATACGTGATGTAGGAAGAGCAATGAACTATCCATATTCAGATGTAGATAAAATAGCAAAAATGATACCTACTATGCTAGGGATTACTATAGATAAAGCATTGGAATTAAATAAAGACCTTGAAAATGAATATGAAGATGATGATAAAATAAGGGAACTTATAGATATTGCTAAATCTCTTGAAGGTTTACCAAGACATACCTCAACGCATGCAGCAGGTGTTGTTATTTCGTCGAAAGAATTAGTTGAATATGTACCTTTATTAAAAAATGATGAATCGGTAGTAACACAGTTCACAATGACAGAGCTTGAAGAACTTGGGCTTTTGAAGATGGACTTTTTAGGATTAAGAACTCTTACGGTTTTGAGGGATACTATTGCACTTGTTAAAAAGAACAAAGGCGTAGAAATAGATTTGGATGCACTAAAATTTGATGACAAAGAAGTCTACAAGATGATTGGCAAAGGTAAAACTATGGGGGTTTTTCAGCTTGAATCTGCAGGAATGACTTCTTTTATGAAAGATTTAAAACCGGAAAGTTTAGAGGATATCATTGCAGGAATCAGTTTATATAGACCTGGGCCAATGGCAGAAATACCAAGATACATAAAGAATAAACACAATCCTGAAAATATAGAGTACCAAACAAAGCAATTGGAACCTATTTTGAATGTAACATATGGATGTATTGTATATCAAGAGCAAGTAATGCAAATTGTAAGAGAATTAGCTGGATACTCAATGGGACGTAGTGATTTGGTTAGGCGTGCTATGTCAAAGAAAAAACATAAAGTTATGGAAGAAGAAAGAAATAACTTTATAAATGGAATAGTGGATGAAGAAGGAAATATTGTCGTAACAGGATGCAAACGAAATGGTGTAAGTGAAAAAGATGCAAATAAAATATATGATTCTATGATGGACTTTGCTTCTTATGCTTTTAATAAGTCTCATGCTGCAGCATATGCAGTTGTAGCCTATTATACAGCGTATTGTGTTCATTACTATCCAGCAGAATTTATTGCAGCAATGTTGAATAGTTTTAAAGGTAATAGTGATAAGGTAGCTTTTTATATAAGAGCTGCTAAGGAAATGGGGATTGAAGTTTTACCTCCAGATATTAATGAAAGTGAAGCAAAATTTATAGTAAAAGATGCCAAAATACGATATGGACTTTCAGCAATAAAAAATGTTGGAGAAAATATTGTAGATAACATAGTTAAGGTTAGAATAGAAAAAAACAATTTTACATCTTTTGAAGATTTTTGTACTAAGATAAGTACAGAAAGTATGAATAAACGTGTAGTTGAAAGTTTAATAAAGGCTGGTGCCTTTGATAGTCTAAAGATGTATAGATCGAGATTACTTGCGGTTTATGAAAAAGTAATAGATTCTATTTCAAATAATAGAAAACGAAATATTGATGGTCAGATGAGTCTGTTTGGTTCTCTTGATGAAGATATGGGGGCAATAAGGATTAAATATCCTAGTAATTCGGAATTTGATAAAAAACAACTATTATCAATGGAAAAAGAGATGACAGGACTTTATCTTTCAGGGCATCCATTGGATCAGTATGAAGATGTACTAGATAATTTAATCTCAATTAAAATATCTGATATAACTTTAGATGAGGCACTAGAAGAAGAAACTTTTGATAACGAAATAACTTCAGACTTAAAAGTTAATGATGGAGATTTAGTTATAATTGGTGGAATAATTAGTGATGTTAATAAAAAGGTAACAAGAAACAACAATATAATGGCTTTTATGAAAATAGAGGATTTATATAGTTCTGTTGAGGTAATTGTTTTTCCGAATAAATTAGAGAGATATGAAAAACTTGTAAGAGAAGATGAAATAGTTCTATTAAAAGGAAGAATTACAATTAGAGAAGAAGAACAACCGAAGATAATTTGTGAAGATATAAGGAGTATTTCGGAACCTTTTGCATTTAAAAAAAATAATAATAGAAATTACAATAGTACAAAAAAGAGAATTAGTATTGACTTAAGTAAAGAAAAGAAAAAGTTATATATTTTAATTCCTGAGAATAAAAACATAAATATGGAGAATAAAGTTTTAATAGAAAAAGTCAGCAAGCATAAAGGAAACATACCAGTTATCCTTTGTCAAAAACTGAATGGGAAAAATAAGAAATATTTGTTAAATAAAGAGAACTGGGTTAATGATAATAATGACTTTATTATGGAGTTACAGGAATTTTACGGAATAGATAACGTTAAATTGTTAAGTGATTCTTGAAAAAAGTTATAAAAGACCGTTTAAACTTTTGTATTTTCAAACAAAATAATAGAGAGGAATAATTAATCCGCTCTATTTTATGTTTTTTTAATGTTAATTAGGTTGAATTATTTTAGGATTTCTTATAAAATTACTATAGGGATGAAATTTAGGTTTGAACAAATTCATAGTTATTTTATAATTTTTTAAAATAGATAATTATAAAACTTATGGGACGTTTAATGTCCTAGTGGTCAAAGGAGGAATTATAATGAGAACAATAGCTGTTTTAACTTCTGGTGGAGATGCACCAGGAATGAATGCCGCTGTTAGGGCGGTAGTTAGATATGGTTTGGATAAAGGTCTTAAGGTAATGGGAATAAATAGAGGGTATAGTGGACTGATTAATGGGGAAATTTATGATTTAGAAAGACATCACGTTTCAGATATAATTCAAAGAGGTGGAACGATACTTAGAACTGCTAGATGTGAAGAATTTAGGACAGAAGAAGGAAGAAAAAAAGCTGCTAATATTTTAAAAGCATTTGGAGTAGATGGATTGGTCGTAATTGGTGGAGATGGTTCATTCCAAGGGGCTAGATTACTTTCTAAATTAGGTATTAAGACTGTAGGTATACCTGGTACCATTGATAATGACTTATCATATACAGACTTCACAATAGGATTTGATACTGCTTTAAATACTATATTGGATGCGATAAAAAAATTGAGAGATACATCATCTTCTCATGAAAGAGTTAGTATAATAGAAGTTATGGGTAGAAATTGTGGAGATCTTGCTTTGCATGCAGGTATTGCAGGTGGTGCAGAGTCTGTAATTATTCCTGAGAAAGAATTTAATGTAGATGAACTTTGTAGAACTATCCTTCAAGGTAAACTTCAAGGGAAAAGACATAACTTGATTATTCTAGCAGAAGGCGTAGGCGGAGCAGCAGAGCTTTCAAAAACTGTTCAAGAAATAACTGGAATTGGAACAAGAGCTACTGTTCTTGGGCATATTCAAAGAGGAGGAAGTCCTACAGCAAACGATACTATTTTAGCATCTAGAATGGGAGCAAAAGCCGTTCAAGTATTATTAGAAGGAGAATCATCAAAGGTAGTAGGAATTAAAGGTGGAGATATATTTTCTATGGATATAGAAGAAGCTCTATCAATGGAAAGCAAATTTGATGATGAGTTATATGAAATAGAAAAAATATTAAATAAGTAAACAAAAGATAAGACTATACAAATAAAGCCTAAATAAAATAAGGCTATATATAAATTTGTTATAAATAATTGTTTAAATCATACTGTTAAGGAGAGTATATAATGCAAAAAACAAAAATGATATTTACTATTGGACCAACTAGTGAATCAGAGGAAATGTTAGGAAAATTAATGGAAGCGGGAATGAATGCAGCAAGACTTAATTTTTCACATGGTGATCATGAAGAACATGGTGCAAGAATTGCTAGAATTAAAAAAATAAGACAACAACTAGATAAAAATGTTGCTATTGTTTTAGATACAAAAGGCCCTGAAATTAGAACGGGTGTATTTAAAGATAATAATGTAGATTTAATTGAAGGTAATGAATTTACAATAGTTTGTGATAAAGAAATAGAAGGTGATGAAACTAAATGTTCTGTTACTTACTTGGATTTATATAAGGATGTAAAAGCTGGAGATACAATTTTAATAGATGATGGTCTTGTAGGACTTGAAGTTGTAGCAGTTGAAGGAAAGAGTGTTAAATGTACTGTATCAAATACAGGCGTTGTAGGTAGTAGAAAGGGTGTAAACTTACCTGGAATAAAAACTAATCTGCCAGCGCTTACTGAAAAAGATAAGCAAGATTTAATATTTGGTGCACAAAATGATATTGATATGGTTGCAGCATCATTTGTAAGAAAAGCATCAGATGTACTTGCTATTAAAAAAATATTAGAGCAAAATGGTGCTCCAGATGTATTAGTAGTAGCAAAAATTGAAAATCAAGAAGGCGTAGATAATATAGATAAAATACTAAAATTTGCAGATGGTATTATGGTTGCAAGAGGAGATATGGGTGTTGAAATTGATTTTGACAAAGTTCCTCTTATACAAAAGGATATCATCAAGAAGTGTAATAAAGCAGGTAAATTAGTAATCACAGCTACTCAAATGCTTGATTCTATGATTAGAAACCCAAGACCAACTAGAGCAGAAGCTACAGATGTTGCTAATGCAATTATAGATGGAACTGATGCAATAATGTTATCAGGAGAAACAGCAAAGGGTAAATATCCAATTGAAGCAGCTATGACTATGGCTAGTATAGCTAAATCTGTTGAAGAGAGTAAAAATTATCAAGAAAAAATGGAAAGAAGAAAAGATGTTCAATCAGTAAATGTTGCGGGAGCTATTAGTTTAGCTACTTGTACAACTGCACAAAGCTTAAATGCTTCAGGTATTATTACAGCTACTCAAACAGGAAGTACTGCAAGAAGAGTTTCTATGTTTAGACCAAAAGCACCTGTTATAGCAGTAACTCCAAGTGAGAGAGTTGCAAGAAGATTAGCATTAACTTGGGGTGTATTCCCAATACTTTCAAGAATGGTGTACACAACAGATGAATTGATTATTGAATCAGTAAACAAATCAGTTGAAGCAGGAATAATTAAAAATGGTGACTTAGTAGTTGTTGCTGCAGGTATTCCAGTACATTATTCAGGAACAACAAATATGTTGAAAGTTCATATAGTGGGAGATGTATTAGTGCAAGGTAAAGGTGCTGGAAATCATCCTGGATATGGTAATGCAAGAATCTTGAAAAGTACAGATCATGCAGAAGATGTAGTAGAAAAAGGGGATATTCTTGTTGTAAAGAATTTAGATAAAAAATTATTGAGTGTTGTAGATAGAATAGCAGGAGTTATTGCTGAGCAAGGTGGATTAACTTCACACGTAGCAATAGAGTGTTTATCAAACGATATTCCAGTAGTTTGTGGAGCCGAACATGCAACAGAAATTATTAAACATGGTACTTATATTACACTAGACGCATCAAGAGGTGTAGTTTATAGTGGAAGAGCAAGTGTTGTATAAATATTAAGTTTATGTAATAAATTTCAATAAATATGTATATTTATTGTAAGTTAAGATATAATTATAATATGCCGAAAGGCAGTTGTTTCATCCTATTGCCCCATTTTGGGGCTTTTTTTGTGTATTTATATTGAATAAAACTACCTATTTTACAAACAATAAGGTTAATAGGAGGTTAGTTTAATGGAAAATAAGTTGACATGTACAGCAACTGAATGTGTACATAATTTAAATGGATTATGTTCTGCTAAAAGAATTCATATAGGAGGAATAACTGCTGTTGGTATTTCTGAAACTCAATGTGATACTTTTTCCCCTAAGGGTGTAAAAAATGCATTTTATAATTTAGGTAATATGAATGTAACAGGAGAAATAAAACAGTTATTTAATAGAGATTCCGTTGAAATGAGTCCAGAAATAAAATGTAGTGCTGAAAAATGTAAATACAATACAGAAAAAATTTGCAAAGCGCCAAATCTTAGTATTGATGGATATGGAGCACATGAATCTGATGGAACTAAATGCACTACTTTTGAAATATAGAATACTTCTTTTAAAATATAGAGTGTAATTTGCAGAGTGCTTCTTTTAAAATATAGAGTGCAATTTGCAGAGTGCAGAGTTCAGTTAAAACATTAAAAGGTTAAAACATTAAAAGATTTTTCACCGAGGGTAATTAGGTAAAATAAAAATAAAGGTAAAACATATTTGTAAAAGTTATTGCAAATATGTTTTTTTAGTTTACAATAGAGAAGTGTTGCTTTAACATAGAATTAATGACTGATGTACATATAAATGAGACACTATGAAGTTTTATAGTATAAGGTTAATTTTAAATTAGGTATTTAAGAGGAGGATTATATTGGAAAAAACAGTTTTTTTCGTTAAGAATGAAGAATATATTTTAGATATAGTAGATCAAGGGTATGAAGGAGAAGGAATTGCGAAAATAGATAGATTTCCTATATTTATTAAGGGAGCTATTAAAGGAGAAAAAGTAAGAGTTAAATGTATTAAAGTCAATAAAAATTTTGCTTTTGGAAAATTGATTGAAGTTATGGAAGCTTCAAAAATGAGAGAAACCCCCATTTGTACTATTTATAATAAATGTGGTGGTTGTAACATTCAACATATGAATTACCAGGGGCAGTTAGAATTTAAAAAGAATAGAGTGAAGGATTGTTTAGTTAAAATAGGGAAAATTGATGAGGAAGCATTAAATGAGGATGTTCTTAAAGACACTATAGGTATGGAAACGCCATATAGATATAGAAATAAAGTTCAATTACCTATTAGACTGAATGCAGCTGGAAATACGGATATTGGTTTTTATTTAGAGAGAAGTCACGATCTTATAGATGTTAAGGAATGTTTTATTCAGCATGAAGAGGCTGATAAAATAACAAATATAACAAGAGAGTGGATTAATAAATTCTCAATAAAACCTTATAATGAGCAAAGACATTCAGGTCTTTTAAGACATTTAGTGATAAGAAGAGGTTTTAAAACAGGAGAAATAATGATTGTTCTTGTGACAAAAATGAAAAAATTACCTTATGTTGAAGAGTATATATCTATGATTAATGAAGAACTTGATAATGTAGTTAGCATAATACATAATATTAATCCTAATAAAGGAAATAAAATACTTGGAGATAATTTTAGCACATTATGGGGTAAAGATAGCATAGTAGATTATATAGGTGAGTTTAAATTTAATATATCTGCTTCTGCATTTTTCCAAGTTAATCCTATTCAAACAGAAAAGTTATATAATAAGGCTCTAGAATATGCTGGGCTTACTGGAAATGAAGTTGTTTTTGATGCTTATTGTGGTACTGGTACTATTACTTTATTTTTAGCACAGAAGGCTAAAAAAGTATATGGTGTAGAGATAATTGAGGAAGCTATAGAGAAGGCAAAAATAAATTCTGAGGAAAACTCTGTGGATAATTGTGAATTCATTATGGGTAAATCAGAAGAAATAATTCCAGCATTATTAGAAGAAGGCGTTAAACCAGATGTAATTGTTGTAGATCCACCAAGAAAAGGTTGCGATAGAGAGTTATTAGTTGCAATCGGGGAGAGTTTACCTGAAAAAATAGTTTATGTTTCTTGTGACCCAGCTACTTTAGCTAGAGATATTAATATATTAAGTGGATATGGATATGTGGTAGAAAAAGTACAGCCGGTTGATATGTTCAGTCAAACAAGTCATGTGGAGACTGTAGTAAAATTATCTTATCAAGATTGATAAATATATAGATATTAAAACGTCTCAATAATTAAATGAGGCGCTTTTTTTATTGTATAGGAAAGTTCTTTTTTCCTATACAATAAAAAAATGAATGAGGAAGGGGAAAGGTTCACCGCTTGTTTCAGGAGGGTGCTCAGACGCGTTAGTATCGTAGAAGGCAACTTAAAGTTTTCTAGCAAAGTAGTTTTGCTGCCTTTTAGTCGTTTTAGTGCTTGAACTTGTAGCGTAGATGTGGGGTTATAGGTTTCTTACAATTCGTAATGAACTGTTTTGTATAGTTGATTAAACTTTTGGAATTATTTAGATAAATTGATAAATTTGAAAAAAAAATGATATAGGTGTAAAATTTTAATGGATATAAATTAGAAAGGAATTGATAATAAAATGAAAATTGCAATTATTTATCACAGTGAATCAGGTAACACAGAGAAAGCAGCAGTTCTTGTTGCTAAAGGTGCGGAGAAAGTTGAAGATGTTGAAACAAAATGTATGTCAATTAATGATGTTGATGAAGAATTTGTTAATGAAGCAAAAGTTGTATTCTTTGGAACACCTACTTATGCAGGAACATATTCTTGGCAAATGAAAAAATGGCTTGACACTTGTAAAATTAAATTAGCTGGAAAAGTAGGTTGCGTATTTGCAACAGAAAACTTTATAGGTGGCGGAGCAGATAATGGTGAATTAGCACTTATAAGTGAATTATTAGTTAAAGGAATGTTTACTTATTCAGTTGGAGCTAGTGAAGGACAACCATACACTCACTTTGGATCAGTACTTATAAAAGATGGAAGTGAAGATCAAAAGGAAAGAGTAGAAATATTTGCTGAAAGAGTTGCTAGAAAAGTAAAAGAAATATTTAAGTAATTAAATTTATGGAGAGGGGAAGTATATAAGACTTATGATACAAATATGAATTTGATATAAAGTAAGGTGATTAACATTTTAGAAACATTTTTAACACCTACTTGTCACATAACTAGAGTATTATATAGTTAATAGATAAATAAAACTAACTTATTCCCCCCCTAAGATAAGTTTAGAAGTTAAACCCATACTCATTGGAGTGTGGGTTTATTTTTGAGTTATAATAGGTTACTTTAAGCTGGTTGTACAGAATGAGATGTAGATAGGTTTGTTGTTTTTGTCTATGAATAATTACTTACATACCAGTCAATAATCTTCCTTGCGATACTATGTTCATCGGGGAGGATTGGAAAATTATCTGGAGTGAACCAATCAGCATGAGCAATTTCAACGCCATCAGTTTTTATTTCTCCAGAATCGTAGTCAGCAACAAATCCAAGCATTAATGAATTAGGAAATGGCCAAGGTTGGCTATTAAAATATCTGATATTTTTAACTTTTAAACCAACTTCTTCTTGAACTTCACGATGAACAGTTTCTTCTAAGTTCTCACCTAGTTCAACAAATCCAGCGATAATACTATATAATCCTTCAGGAAAGTTATTGTTATGAGCTAAAAGAATTTTTTTGTCTTTAATAATTGCAACAATAATTGCGGGAGAAGTTTGTGGAAATAATAAATTATTACATTTTGGACAACTCTTTGATTTGTCTGGATTCATTGGTTTGAATTTTGTTCCACACACACCACAGTATTGATGCTTTCTGCTCCAGTTTAATAATTGATAAGCTTGGACTGCTATAGGAAATATTTTTTGCTTGCAGAAATTTCTACTACAATCCATGAAATTTTTAAAAATATAATTTTGTGGTAATACTAAATTAGTTTCAAGATCAATTACATAAAAACTTTTCCCATTATACTCACAGATATAAAAGCCATTAAGTTCAGACAAGATATTAGTTTTGAAAGTATTTTCGTCAGGAAGAGTTAATGAGGTTTCATTTTCTTGAATTAATAATTCATTCTTTCTAAATATTAAGAAAGAATAAGAACTATTTTTGTTTTCTAATAAATCAGTTTTGTTTGTCATTTTATTCACTCCTAAACTTATTGATAAAAGTAAAAAAACTATATCAATATCTTTTTAATTTTAGCACAGTAGGGGGGATTATAATATATAAAAAAGAAAAAATACATTTAGTTATTGATTAATAAATTTTTAGGTATCGATATAGTAGTTAGAGATTTTAAGTTATAATATTAAGTATGATAAATAGATTGAGAAAAATTATTAACTTATAGGAGAATGTTTTATGAAAGGATTAGAAAAGGTAAGTAGTGTAGATAATCAGAAAAAAACTTTAGAGTATATGGTAAAACTTTATTGTAGAAAAAATCATAATCCAAAAGAAGAGATTTGTGATGAATGTGAAGAATTATTAAATTATGCATTAAATAGACTTGATAATTGTAGATATGGAGACAAGAAGCCTAATTGTGGAAACTGTAAAAATTGTTGTTATAATAAGGATATGAGGATAGAAATTAAGAAAATTATGAAATATTCAGGGCCTAGGATGATTTTTTATAATCCTAGGATGACTTTAAAGCATATTCTTAATAAAAAAGGTAAATAAATTAATTCAATACAATCCATAAAAATGGAAAAAATACATTTTAAAGGAGAAAACTTGTGGATAATAAATATGATAATCTTATAAATTATTTGAAAGAATTAAAAAGTGTTGTAGTAGCTTTTTCAGGAGGGGTAGATAGTACCTTCTTATTAAAAGCTTGTGAAGAAGCATTGGGAGAAAATGCTGTTGCATTAACAATAGTATCCCCATTTACACCTAAATGGGAGATTGCAGAAGCAAAAGAATTGATAGAGGATATGAAAATAAAACATGAATTCATAGAAGTTTTACTGGATGAAGAAATCAAATTTAATCCTGAAGATAGATGTTATATATGTAAAAAAGGTATTTTTTCAAAAATAAAAAATTATGCGAAGAAAAAAGGAATTAATTATGTACTAGATGGTACTAATATAGATGATACAAAAGATTATAGGCCAGGAATAAAAGCTTTAAAAGAATTAGAAATAAAAAGTCCTTTATTGGAAAATGAATTTACTAAAGAAGATATAAGAGAATTTTCGAAAAAATTAGAGCTTCCAACTTGGGATAAACCTGCATATGCATGTCTTTTATCTAGATTGCCCTATGGTAGTGAAATAAAAAATATAGAATTAGAAAGAATTGAAAAATCAGAATTATTTTTGATGTCTTTAGGATTTAGAGAAGTTAGGGTTCGTTCTCATGGCGATTTAGCTAGGATTGAAGTGAACAGAGATAAAATAGAAAAGTTATTTGATCAAAAGCTATTAGATAAGATATCTAACAAATTAAAAGAATTAGGTTTTAAATATGTAACTATGGATTTATGTGGATATAGAGTTGGAAGCTTAAATGAAACAATAGAGGATTTGGATAAAAAATTATTAGAATAAAGTTTAGGAATCATATTGTATAATTGCTAATTGGACAAAGGTTATCTTAATGTTAAAATTATATATAATATCAGTTCACATTATATACATATCATATAAACTAGTGTATAATATATAACATGTAGTATTAAAAACTATAAAAAGAAAAAGATGAATTGTTAAATATAGTAATGGGGAATTAAGTATACTTTTAAAAGGTGGTGAATTCATATGCTATTTTCAATATGCAATTAGTATATTAAAAAAGCATATGTGGCAGAATGAAATATAAAATAATAGTAGATACATCATGTGATTTAGAAATTGGAAGTAATAAGCTGATAGACGTTAAGTTTATACCATTCACTATTCAAATAGACGAACAGTCATTTAAAGACACTGAAAAAACTCAAATTGAAATGATAAAATTAATGGCCAATAGTCCTTATCCTGCAAAAACATCTTGTCCTTCTCCAAATGAATTCATTGAGGCTTTTAAAGGAGAGGATGATGAAGTAATATTTGTTGTGACAATATCTTCAAATTTAAGTGGAACGTACAATAGTGCTCTTCTAGCAAAAAAAATATATTTGGAAGAACATAACGAAAAGGAAATATATATAATAGATTCTAAAAGTGCAGCCGCCGCCGAAACATGTATAACGTATTACTTAATGGAATTATTACAAAATCAGCAGAATACTGAAGGTGTAGAGGTTTATAAGAAAGTAAATTCCTTTGTTTCGGAAACTAAAACATTATTTATTCTAGATGATTTAAATAATCTTATGAAAAATGGACGTTTAAATAAAGTAAAAGGAATAATTGCTAATCTTCTTCATATTAAACTTATTCTAGGCGAAGATGGAAAAGGTGAGATAACTTTATATAAGAAAGCTAGAGGAAATAAAAGAGCGTATAAAGCATTGTTAGATTCAATCGAAGAAAGAGCTGTAGGGATTAACATAGAAGAAAAAGAAATTTTCATATCACATTGCAACGCATTGCAAAAGGCATTAGACCTTAAGGAAATGATTAAGCAGCGTTATAATTTTAAAGATATTCATATTTTAGAGACTAATGGATTGAGTACTATATATACTTCAGATGGTGGGGTAGTTGTAGCGTTCTAATATTATAACTTTTGTTGGTGGTTATTACTGATATCAAAAAAATATATAAGAGAAATTATTGCAAGTTAATAATTTCTTTTTTTTTTTGCTTGTAAAAATATATTTGGGTTTATCAAAACTTAATAAATATTAGTATGTAATATATTTGGATTATATTATAAATTGAATAATGTGATAAAATAGTATTATGATATTTTTGTTGCAAAAAAAATATTATAATTTATAATTAATTAGTATACGTAGAAATATGCAAACTTGAAAACTAGGAGAGATATAATGAAGAAAAAGAGTTTTTTTACTGAATGGGTTATACCAGTTATATCAGCGTTGTTAATTGCATACATAATTAATAAATTTGTTTTTTTTAATGTTACTGTTCCGACAAGTTCAATGTACCCTACAATTAAACCAGGAGATAGAATGGTTGTAACAAGAATTTATAATTTAGAAAAATTACAAAGAGGAGATATTGTAGTTTTTGATTCTGATGAACTTGATGAAACTTTAATAAAAAGATTAATAGGCTTACCAGGAGATAATATTTTAGTTGAATATTCAGGTGAAGTGTTTATTAATGGTCAATTATTAGAGGAACCTTATGTTTTAAATACAGGGGATGAAGCGGGAAGTTTTAAAGTACCAGAGGATTCTTATTTTTTCCTAGGAGATAACAGAGGAAATTCAAAAGATGCTAGGTATTGGAAACAACCATATATAGATGGCTCTAAAATAAGAGGTAAAGCAAGATTTATAATTTATCCATTTGATAGATTTGGTAAATTTAAAATTGGAGAAGAAGCTCTGTAAAAGATAGGGGGATTTCATTATGCTAATAAAAGATATCAAGATCGGAAAAATTAATGTTCCTTTAATAAGAAGTTTCAAATCTATTATAGGAACTGCAACTTGTGTAGAAGAGATAGTTATTAAAATTATAACTGATACACAAGAAGAAGGGATTTGTAGTGCGGCTCCAACTCCGTTAATTACAGGTGAAACTAAAGCTTCTATAGTAGCAGCAATAAAAGAAATAAAACCCAAGTTAATTGGTAAAGATATAGATGATATAGAAGGAATTATGTTTATTATTGATAATGAAATAGTTAGAAATACAAGTGCAAAAGCGGCATTGGATATGGCTATATATGATTTGTTTGGGAAAAAGTATAACATGCCGTTGTATAAATATTTTGGCGGAAATAAAAAAGAGATTATTACTGATAGAACTATTGGATTAGGTAGTATAGAAGAGATGGTACAAGAGTCTTTAGAAGCTATAAGAGATGGGTTTAAATATCTGAAAGTTAAAGTTGGTACAGACCCTTGTATGGACTTGAATAGAGTTAAAGCTATAAGACAAGCGGTTAGAAAAGATACTAAAATTATAGTTGATGCAAATCAAGGATGGACAGCAAAACAAGCTATAAAATTAATTACTAAATTTGAAGACTTAGATTTGAACATTGAACTAATTGAACAACCAGTAAATGCTTGGGATATAGAGGGATTAAAACGAGTTACTAATAATGTACTTACACCTATTTTAGCAGATGAATCGGTTCATACTTTTGAGGATGCTTTAACTATTATTAATAATAGAGCTGCAAATTCTATAAATGTTAAATTGATGAAGTGTGGCGGATTACATAATGCCAGAAAAATACTTAATTTAGCAGAAGTAGTAGGGATAGAGTGTATGATGGGATGTATGGTTGAAAGTAAGATAGGTGTTTCTGCTGCAGCAAGTTTAGCCTTGGCAAAAAAGAATATAACGAAAACAGACCTCGACATACTTATGAGTTATGAAGAAGATACTATAAAAGGAGGAGTTGACATAAAAGATAATAGAATTTTAGCAAATGATGCTCCTGGACTAGGTATATTAGAAGTACAAAATTGGATAGAATTAGAAATATAAAGTATTTTTAATTTAAGGGTGAGGAAAATTATGGATAACAGTTTTGAAAATGAAATTATGATAGAGTTAGAGAAGGAAAGGCAAAAGGAAGTAGAAGAAGAACATCTTGATAAAACTATAAAACTTATTAGAGATGAAATAATAAGGTTTATAGAAAAAAGAAAAAAAGCAGCGAATTATATACGTGATTATAGAAAAGAAGCTATGGATGAATACAAGGATGATGAAGATGAAGTAACAAAATATTTTGATCATGAGAGATTTTATAAAGAGGAGAGTTTTAGTTATATTGATAGAAAGTTAAAAGAATTGACAATATTAAAGGATTCTCCTTACTATGGAAAAGTAGAATTTATAGATGAAGAATTTGATGAATTAGAAGATATCTATATTGGTAGATTTGGGGTAACTATTGAAGATTCAAATGAACCCATTGTTGTGGATTGGAGAGCACCAATAGCGTCTTTATTTTATGCTGGAAAGCTAGGTGAGTTAGAGTACAAAGCCCCAGTGGGAGAAATACCGGTAAAAGTAACTCAGAAAAGACAATTTATAATCAAAGAAGGAAAGTTATTAGGCATGTTTGATTCTGATATAGAGGTAAAAGATGATATACTTCAAATGATGCTGGCTAAGAATACAGGGGATAAGCTTAAGGATATTATAATGACCATCCAAGGTGAACAAGATACTATTATACGTCAAGAAAGAAAAAAAACAATAGTAGTAAATGGTGTTGCTGGAAGTGGAAAAACAACTATAGCATTACACAGAATAGCCTATTTACTTTATAACTATAGAGAAATTCTTCAGGATAAATTGATGATACTTGGACCTAATAAAATATTTATGGAATATATTTCGGATGTACTTCCTAGTTTGGGAGAAATAGGAGTAAATCAAGCTACTTTTCAAGAATTTGCTTTGGGCATTTTAGACTTAGATAAAATAATGGAAACAAATAAATATATGGAAAAGGTATTTGAAGGTGATGAAGAATTTTTAAGTATTATAAAAACTAAAACATCCAAAGAATTTATAGTGGAATTAGATAGATTTATTAGTGTGCTAAATGAGAGATACTTTATTTTTAGAGATTTAAACTTTGGTAACAGCATACTTGTAAATAAAGAGGTAATTCAAGAAATATTCTTATATTATAAAGATATGCCGTTATTTAGAAGAAATAAAAAAATAAAGAGAATATTATATTCAAAAATATTAGAAGAAAGAGATACTCAAATAAGAAAAATTAAAGCTTGGTATGAAAATGAAATGGAAAAAATAAAGAAGGAAGACAAAGAAGAACAAGCACCAGAAATTGAGTATAGAAGAAAATTGAAGGTTAGAGAAGTTATTAGAAATGTAATAAATGCAAAGAAATCATTGGACTGGTTAGAGAATGAATCAGTAATCCATTTATATTCAAAATTAATGAATATTGATGAATTCACAATTGATGATTTAGCTCCAATGCTTTATCTAAAGAATAAGCTTGAAGGATTTATGTTAGATGAAGAATTAAAATATATAGTTATAGATGAAGCTCAGGATTATAGTGAATTACAATTTATAGTAATTAAAGAAATTACAGGGTGTAATTCTTATACGATAGTAGGAGATTCTAACCAAAAGCTTTTATCTGCTAATGAAGAAATTCCATTTTTAGAGTTAGACAGTTTTTATGATAATGTAGAATTGTATAATTTAGATAAGAGTTATAGGTCAACGCAAGAAATTATGGAATATGCAAATAGATTTTTGGATAATAAAATTGTTCCTCTTGTAAGAAATGGAGATAAGGTTCTAGAAAAAGAATTTTTGAGTTATGAGGCTATAGCAGAAAAAATAGTAGATAGAATAAATAATGTAGATTTTAAAGACTACGATAGTATAGCTGTTATCTGTGAAGATTTAAAAACTAGTGAAAGAGTTGCTACTTTGATAAAAAAGAAGATGCCTGTTTTATTGTTAGATAAAGAGGAAATTTTGTTTAAGAAGGGTGTTGTAATTCTTCCAGCATATTATGCGAAAGGTTTGGAATTTGATGCTGTAATTTTAGTAGAGGAAAATAGCGGTGAATTAAAAAATAATAAAATGAAGTACGTCATGTCAACAAGAGCACTTCATAGGTTAGAAGTTTATAATTTGAAAAAAGAAGACTGAAATTAATCAGTCTTCTTTGCTTTTGAATTTGTTAATAAGATTAACTATGAAAAATCTCTATCTAGAGTGATAATTGCAGCATAAAAAGGATGTATTTGCTTAATGGACCTATTTATTTTTGCAATAATTATTTCTTCATCTTTAAAATTGAAATTTGAATCTTTATCGATTATTACGTCAAATATTAAATTTTTATTTTCTCCATCACCGATTATTCTTAAATCATGAAAGGATTTAATCTCAGGATATTTATACAGAATTTCAGCGACTTCTTTCATTGCTTTTTTTAGTTCGTTATCATCAATATTAAGTGGGTCCATATGTATAACAAGGAAAATACCATAATTTTCAAATATATTTCTTTCGATATTATCAATTACTTCATGTATGGACATAATATCTTCAGTAGATGAAACTTCAGCATGAATACTGGCCATTATTCTACCGGGACCATAATTGTGGACGACTAAATCATGAGATCCTAAAATATAATCATTTTTTAAGACTTGTTCTTCAATTAAAGTTATTAACTCATCATTTGGAGCTTCTCCAAGTAAGGGGTTAATAGTCTCCTTTATAAGAGAGTATCCTGAATACAAAATAAATAGAGAGATAAATGTACCTATGTATCCATCAATTGGGAAGGGTACATATTTACTTGCGAGTAGAGATAAAGCAACTACAGATGAAGAGAAAACGTCGCTTAATGCATCTACTGAAGAGGCTTTTAAGGCAGAAGAATTAATTTTAGTGCCCATAAATTTATTGAATCTACTAAGCCAAATTTTTATGCTGATAGAAATTATAATCAAAATAAATGGTATTAATTTAAATTTAACTTCGGTAGGAGTTAGTATTCTGCTAATAGAAGTTTTTAAAAATTCTATACCAACATACAGAACCATAAATGATACTATAAGTCCAGAAATATATTCAATTCTTCCGTGTCCGTATGGATGCTCATGGTCTGCTGGTTTTGAAGCTAACTTAAAACCTATTATAGTTATTAGTGAAGATATCGTATCAGAAAGGTTATTGAAGGCATCGGCAGTGACCGCAATACTATTCAATATGATACCTACTGATAATTTAACTGAAAATAAAATAAGATTGGCAATGATGCCAACAATACCACCTAGATATCCATAACTTTCCCTTACTTTTTTATTTTTTACATCTTCATAATCTTTTATGAATTTTTTTACTAGCTGTTCAGATATCAAATTATTGCCTCCTTTTATTTAAATAATAATGTGCAAATTGATTAATCTATAGTACCATTTTATTACTATAGATGAACTACTTCAACATTAATTTATATAAGTCCATAACTCTTAAAGTATTGAGTTTTATATATGTATGAATTAAAAAGACCCTACATTTTAAAGTAGGATCTTTATGTTTAATGGTTAAATAATTAATCTTGTGGTACAGGTGCATCAACGGGACAAACACTTGCGCAAGCACCACAGTCGATGCATACATTTGGATCAATTACATAATTTTCGTCGCCTTCAGTTATGCAGCTAACGGGACATTCAGGTTCACAAGCACCACATTTAATACAACTATCTTTAATTATATATGCCATAGTTAGACCTCCTTAGTTTAATATAATTAGTTTTTACAATAAATCTCTTTATATTCACAAATAGTATTTAATGTATTACAATTAATGATGGAAGTTAATACTTTATGTAGATGGAGTGTGAAATTATGAATTTGGAAGGTAAAATTGCAGTAGTTACAGGTTCAAGCAGAGGGATTGGAAGGGCAATAGCTGTTGAACTTGCTAGTAATGGTGCTAGTGTAGTGTTGAATTATGAAAAAAATGATATTGCAGCGGAAAGTGTTTTAGAATACATAAAAAAAAATCAAGGATATGCAATATTAAAAAAAAATAATGTTAGTATATATAAGGAAGCAAAAGAGCTTATAGATTTTACAATAAGTAAATTTGGTAAAATAGATATTTTGGTTAACAATGCAGGTATTTCTAATGTAAATATATTTACAGATATGACAGAAGAGAGTATTGATGAAATTTTTAATGTGAATTTAAAAGGAGTAGTTAGTGTTTCTCATAATGCAGTTAAGTATATGATGAAAAGAAAATCTGGTGTTATACTTAATATATCCTCAATTTGGGGAGACGTTGGTGCATCTTGTGAAGTGTTATATTCTACCACTAAAGGTGGAATTAATTCTTTTACAAAAGCTTTAGCTAAAGAACTTGGACCCTCAAACATAAGAGTTAATGCTATATTACCAGGAGTTATTAATACAGAGATGAATGATTGTTTTGATAAACAAGAAAAAGAAACTTTGGTGGAGGAAATACCATTAAACAGATTTGGAGAACCAAACGAAATAGCAAAAGCAGCATGTTTTTTATGTTCTGAAGATGCATCTTATATTACAGGAAGCATACTTAAGGTAGATGGAGGAATGATCTGAAAACCAAAGAATAATGCACAATGCACGATGCACGATGCACAATGCACAATGCACAATGCACAATTACGGATGATTTTGCTACGCAAAATCTTTTAATAAATTAAACAATTAAAAATTTCAACGACAAAAGAGAAATATTCACAATCGAACATTGAAAATTTATTAGAAATAAAAACTAATGCTTTATAGACCAGCAACTATTTATAATAAAGATAATTGTTAAAACATTTTTGCTAATAAGTAAAATAGCTAATATAATAAATTGAAGTCATTGAAGTCATTGAAGTCATTGAAGTCATTGAAATTAGTTAAAGATTTTCTGAGGAACGAATAAAATCATCATTAATTGTGCATTGTAAATTGTGCATTGTGCATTGAACTAAAATTGTGCATTGA